>JBAQER010000841.1:0-4866 GCA_049286845.1 Bradyrhizobium sp. | reverse complement strand
GGATCTCGCCGTCGTCAGCGGCGACCTGATGCACACGCCGCTGCAGACGCGCTATCCCGAACTGTCGCCGAGATTCGACGTCGATGCGGCGCAGGCGGCGAAGACACGGCGCAGTTTCCTGGAGCGCTATTGCGATACCGATACGCTGTGCTGCACCGCGCATTTCCCGTCGCCCTCGACCGGGAAGATCCGCCGCTCGGGCAAGGGTTTTACCTGCGAGGCAAAGAGCTAGGACATTCAGCGGCCTCATGGTTCGAGACGCGCGGCGTCGCCGCGCTCCTCACCATGAGGGGATGTGAAGTTCCTCGTCCTGAGGAGCGCGCTCTTGCGCGCGTCTCGAAGGATGAGGCCACCGCACCTGTGAGCAAAGTTCAGTCGAACAGACTCGGCGTGTGATTGACCACCGCGCCTTCGATCGCCAGCATTTTTAGTTTCGTCACCACGCCGCCATTGGCGGAGAAGCCGCCGGGCTTGCCGCCGGCGGCGAGCACGCGGTGGCACGGCACCACGACCGGACAGGGATTGCGGCCGAGCGCCTGGCCGACGTCGCGCGACAGCTCGACGCCGCCGAGCCGCCTGGCGATATCGCCATAGGTCATGGTCTTGCCCGGCGGGATGGTACGCGCGATGTCGTAGACGCCGCGGTTGAATTCGGGAACGCCGTCGAGCTCGAGCACGATGTCCGTGAGATCGTTCGGCTTGCCCGCGAGCAGCTCGACGATGCCGTCGATCGCGCGTTGCACTTCCGCCGGCCGCGGCGCCTCCGCGATGTCGCCGTGGCTCTGGCGGATCCGGGTGCGGGTCTTGTCCTCGCTGCCCATCGGCAGCTGCACGCCATTGATGCCGCGCGCGCCCCACACGATGCCGCAGCGGCCGATCGCGGTGTCGAAGATCGCAAAGTTGTGGCCGGTCATGGCTGGCTCCAGATCTGATCGCCCCTGCTGTGAGCTTGATGCTGGCCCGGAAGATAGGCTTGGAGATTGTTGCGATCCACCCGGATTCCGGGGGAACTTTGTGCCGTCCCCCGCGAAAGGTCGTCGTCACTGAGCTTGACCCGGTGACCCATCTTAGAAAAGCGCTTCTTTGCGAAGACGGATGGATACGCGGGTCAAGCCCGCGTATGACGTTCGGGTGTGTACAGGCGCCATAGCCCAACCCCCGGCGAGACCCCCATGCAAACGCTGCACGTCAATGCATACGACATGGCCTATCTCGAGGTCGGCGAGGGCCCGCCGCTGGTGTGCGTGCACGGCTCGCTGTGCGATTTCCGGATCTGGTCGGCGGTGCTCGGACCGCTGTCGCGAAGACATCGCGTGATCACGGTGTCGTTGCGGCATTTCTTTCCCGAGCATTGGGACGGCGTCGGTGACACCTATTCGATCGCGCAGCATGTCGACGACGTCACCGCCTTCATCGAGAAGCTGGATGCCAGGCCGGTCGACCTGATGGGGCATTCGCGCGGCGGGCATATCGCGTTTCGGGTCGCGCAACGCCGGCCCGATCTGTTGCACCGGCTGATCCTCGCCGAACCCGGCGGCGAACTCGACGCCTCGCTCGATCCGGCCTTCAAGCCCGGGCCCTCGCCGCTGGCGGCACGGTTCGCCGTATCGGCCGAGAAAATCGCGGCCGGCGATATCGACGGCGGGCTGGCCTATTTCATGGATACGCTGGAAGGCCCCGGCGCCTGGAACCGGTTGCCGGCGACGCCCAAGCAGCTGTTGCGCGACAATGCGATGACGCTGATCGGCCAGGTCAGGGACGATCGCCCGCCATTCTCAAAAGCCGACGCGGAAGCGATCAGGACGCCGACGCTGTTCATCGGCGGCGCCAATACCAAGGGCGCGCTGCCGCAGGTGCTGCACACCCTGGCGGCCCATGTGAAGGGTTCGAAGACGGCTGTCATCCCCGGCGCCACGCACCCGATGTTCGAACAGGCGCCGCAGAAGTTCTGCGAGATCGTGTTGGAATTTCTGGCAGCGAATTGAGCGAGCCGGACGGCCGTTGCCGGCACTTGTTTGGGACAGATTTTTCTACTATACGAAACGTATGTCTATTATAGGAGACGAAACCGGCACCCGGATCGCGCGACGGCTTCGGCTGGAGCGGGATGCGAGGGGGTGGTCGCTGGCGGACCTCGCCGAACGGTCGGGGGTTTCCAAGGCGACCATCAGCAAGATCGAGCGCGAGGAATTGAGCCCCACCGCGGTGATCCTGGTGCGGCTCGCCAGCGCCTTCGACCTCACCCTCGCCGGGCTGCTGGTGCGCGCCGAGGGCGAAGGCGTCCAGCCGCTGCTTTCGCGGGCCGCCGACCAGCCGGTGTGGCACGATCCCGCCACGGGATATTCGCGCAAGCAGGTGTTCGCCCGGCCCGATCATCCGGTCGAGGTCATCCAGGTCGAAATGCCCGCCGGGAAGAAGGTGGTGCTGCCGGCTTCCTCCTACGCGCGGATCCGTCAGGCGGTCTGGGTGCAGTCGGGCCAACTCGTCATTATCGAGAACGGCGAGCGCAATGTGCTGGCTACCGGCGACTGCCTCGGATTCGGCGCGCCCGCCGAGACCACCTTCGCCAACGAAACGAATTCCCCCTGCACCTATCTCGTCGTGCTCGCGCGGAGCTAGTGCGATGGCCGGGATCGACGTCGATATCCGGGAGAGGGAAACAACCGGCGACACCAATGACGCCTCGGTCGGTCACAATGGCGGGCCGCCGCTGGAGGATAAGCACCAGCCGGAATGGGGCGACGGCGGAATCGGAAATTATTTCTACTGGAAGGCGGCACACCGCGCGGCCTGGCACAACGTCTCGCCCGGAATCGTCATGTTTCGCCTGCGCAAGGCCGAACGGCTCGGGCTCACCTACGAGGAATACACCTTGGAAATTCTGGAACGCGGCCGCCATCTCCAGATCGAGGACGTCGAGAGAATTGCCGAGATCAAGACGGCACGATCGTTGAAGCGCAGATGAGCAAGCGTGAGCGCCGATTCAGGAAACTTTCATTCAGTGGGGCAAAGCATGATGTCCGCGATCGAAATTAGCGCGCTGAACGCCTCGCCCGATATTCGCAAGATGCTGAGCGAGATCCTGATCGAGACGGTCGCGAACGGCGGATCGGTCAGCTTCATGCATCCGCTGCCGCCGGAAGCGGCAGGCGCATTCTGGGACGGTGCGCTGGCGGCGGCCGGCCGCGACGAACGCATCATCCTCGGCGCCTGGGACGGCGATGTGCTCGCCGGGACCGTTACCCTGCTGCTGGATTGTCCGCCCAATCAGCCCCATCGCGCCGAAATCGCCAAGATGATGACTCGCCTCAGCCATCGCGGCCGCGGCGTGGCCACGGCCTTGATGCGGGCGGCTGAGGCCTGCGCGATCGAGCGAAACCGCACGCTGCTGGTGCTGGACACCGCGACCGACGGCGGCGCGGCGGGACTGTACGAGAAACTGGGCTTCGCATTGACCGGCGAGATACCGGACTATGCCCTGAAGCCGCATGGCGGCCTGACGGGGACCCTGATCTACTGGAAACGGATCGGCGCCTGAGCCGCGCGCGACGCTGCGGTCAAGAAGCGTATCATCGCCATGACCGCAGCATTGCATTGACCGCCTCAAGCCTTCCATGCGCCGGCCGGCTGCCGTACCGCGATGTTGAGCCTGTTCCAGACATTGATGCTGGCGATTGCGAGAATCAGCGTAGCGAGTTCCGCCTCGTCGAACTGCTTGTCGGCCTCGTTCCAGATCGCGTCCGGCACCGGGTCGGCGCGGTCGGAGATTCGGGTCAGCGCTTCCGTCAGCGCCAGCGCCGCGCGCTCGGCGTCGCTGAAATAAGGCGTGTCGCGCCAGGCTGCGACGGCAAACAGCCGCTCGTCGGTCTCGCCGGCCTTCCTGGCAAGTTTGGGATGCATGTCGACGCAGGCGCTGCAGCCGTTGATCTGGCTGGCGCGCAAATGGACCAGTTCGAGCAGTTTTTCCGGCAGGCCCTGCTGGGTCAGCGCGCCCAGCGCCTGCAGCGATTTCATGGCGTCGGGAACAACCATTGCGGGGTGGTTCATTCGTGCTTGCATCATTTCGATCTCCATGGGTTCAATTCCGGATGCCATTTTTTGACGCGCGCCGGCCGATTTGCTGTCACACCGGCCGGGTTTCGTTCGTCATGGCCATGACGGATGGCTGTGCGGGAATGTGACCGATGGACGAGAAAAACTTTCTGGCGGAGAAATTCGAGGCCAACCGGGCCCACCTGCGGGCGGTGGCGTACCGGATGCTGGGCTCACGCGGCGAGGTGGACGACGCGGTTCAGGAAACCTGGCTGCGGCTGAGCCGCGCCGATACCAGCAGTGTCGACAACCTCTCGGGCTGGCTGACCACGGTGGTGGCGCGGGTCTGTCTAGATATGCTGCGCTCGCGCAAATCCCGGCGCGAGGAACCGATGGGGCCGCATGTGCCCGAGCCCGCGGCGCACGACCAGCATGAGCACGACGCCGATATGGCTGACACGGTCGGCGCGGCATTGTTGGTGGTGCTGGAAACGCTCAATCCCGCCGAGCGGCTCGCTTTCGTGCTGCACGACATGTTCGCGGTGCCGTTCGAGGAGATCGCGCCGATCGTCGGACGCACGCCGGCCGCGGCAAGGCAGCTCGCCAGCCGCGCCCGCCGCCGGGTGCAGGGAACATCCGCCGTGCCCGACGCCGACCTCGGCCGCAAGCGCAGGATCGTCGAGGCATTCCTGGCGGCTTCAAAGGCCGGCGATTTCGAGCGGCTGCTCGCGGTGCTCGATCCCGACGTCGTGTTCCGCGCCGACGATGCCGCGCAGCGGCTGGGCTCGCTGGCGGAAATCCGCGGCGCGACAGCGGTCGCCGAAACCTTCAAGG
>JBAQER010000840.1:0-1624 GCA_049286845.1 Bradyrhizobium sp. | reverse complement strand
AACCGGGGATCCGTCCGCCATTCGGGCTTGCCGCAGACCTGGGTGGTGAAGCTGCGCCACAGCTTGTCGGCGCCGGCGCCGACCGTGACGTAGCCGTCCTGCGACCGGTACGCCTGGTAGGGCGCGGAGCGGCGATGCCGCGTTCCCGTGGCGGTGGGAAGCTCGCCGCCGCCGAAGAACGCGCCGAACTCCCAGATGCTCCACGCCAGGCCCGCTTCCAGCAGCGACGTCTCGAGGTACTGGCCAGTGCCATTGCGCAGGCGGCCGATGTAGGCGCCGAGAATGCCGTAGAGCGCCGTGACCCCGCAGGCGATGTCGTTCATGGCGATGCCGACCTTGGCCGGACGCCCGCCCGGATAGCCGGTCATCATCATGATGCCGGACATGCCCTGGGCAATGATGTCGAAGCCGCCCTTGCTGCCGTAGGGCCCGGTCTGCCCGAAGCCGGACATCGAGGCATAGATCAGGCCCGGGTTGAGTGCCCTGAAACTTTCGTAGTCGATGCCCAGTTTCCGGACCACACCGGGCCGGAAGTTCTCCAGCACGATATCGGCCTTTTCCGCCAGCTTCGAAACGATCTGCTTGCCGCGCGGATTCTTCATATCGAGCGCCAGGCTTTTCTTGTTCCGGTTCAGCACGGCGAAGCAGTACGACTCGCCGTTGACCTGCGGATCGAAGCGCCTGGAGGTATCGCCTTCGGGAAAGTTCTCGATCTTGATGACTTCGGCGCCCATGTCGCCGAGCACCATGCTGCAGTAAGGGCCCGCCATCACGTTGGTGAGGTCGAGGACTTTGACGCCTTCAAGGGGGAGTGGCATACGGCTTTCGGGTTTAGCTGACGAGGGTCATCTGCGAGGTGTCGATTTCGGCAAATATCTTCTGGCCGACTTCGAATATATCGCTTGGCCGCGCCGTCACGCGCAGCGGCTCCGCCGCGGGGGCGAAGGTGATGTGGTAATCCCACGACTCGCCCAGGTAGGCGCGGCGCTGGACGCTGCCCTCGACGCAGCAGCGGTGCGCGGCCGCGGCCGGCCTTTCGCGAAGCAGGTGGATGCTCTGCGGCCGGATCGAAACCACGACCTGCTCGGGCAAGGACCCGTTCGACGAAAAGGCGCGCACCGGGATGAAGAAACCGCCGAAATCGACGGCATCGTCGCGGCGGCTGCCCGACAGGAAATTCGTGCGCCCGATGAATCCCGCGACGAAACGGGTCTTGGGATGCCGATACAGCTCGAAAGGCGCATCGATCTGCTCGATCCTGCCTTTGTTCATCACGGCGATGCGGTCCGAGGTGACCATCGCCTCCGACTGGTCGTGGGTGACGTAGACCATGGTCATCTTGAACTCGTCGTGCAGGCGCCGGATCTCGAAGCGCATTTCCTCGCGCAGGTTGGCGTCGAGGTTCGACAGCGGCTCGTCCAGCAGCAGGATCGCCGGCTTGACGACCATCGACCGCGCCAGCGCCACGCGCTGCTGCTGGCCGCCGCTCAACTCCGCCGGATAGCGGTCGCGCAGGTGCCCGAGTTGCACCACCTCCAGCATCTCGTTGATGCGGCGCCTGGCCTGGTCCGGCGGAACCTTGCGCAGCTTGAGGCCGTAGCCGACGTTCTCCTCCACCGTCATG
>JBAQER010000839.1:0-1521 GCA_049286845.1 Bradyrhizobium sp. | reverse complement strand
TACCAGCTCTACCGTGTCGGCGGGCAGGCGATACCGATCGTCGTGCTGATCACGTTCCTGATAGGGGCCATCATCGCGCAGCAGGGCATCTTCCATTTCCGCAAGTTCGGCGCCGACATCTACGTGGTCGACATGGTCGGCATTCTGGTGCTGCGCGAACTCGGCGTGCTGATCGTCGCCATCATGGTGGCCGGCCGCTCGGGCAGCGCCTACACCGCCGAACTCGGCTCCATGAAGATGCGCGAGGAGATCGACGCGCTGCGCACCATGGGGTTCGATCCGATCGAGGTCCTGATCCTGCCGCGGATGCTGGCGCTGGTGATAGCGCTGCCGATCCTTGCCTTTCTCGGCGCAATGGCTGCGCTTTATGGCGGCGGGCTGGTGGCCTGGCTCTATGGCGGGGTCGATCCCGAAGCCTTCCTGCTTCGCTTGCGCGACGCGATCTCGATCGACCATTTCATCGTCGGCCTGATCAAGGCGCCGGTGATGGCGGCGGTGATCGGCATCGTCGCCTGCGTCGAGGGGCTCGCGGTGCAGGGCAGCGCCGAATCGCTCGGCCAGCACACGACCTCATCGGTGGTGAAGGGAATCTTCTTCGTCATCGTGATGGACGGCGTGTTCGCGATCTTCTTCGCATCGATCGGAATGTGACGATGGCGCTGCAACCTTCCGACGCCATCATCCGGGTGCGCGACATTACCGTGCAGTTCGGCTCAACGCGCGTGCTCGACGGGCTCAATCTCGACGTCAAGCGCGGCGAGATTTTGGGCTTCGTCGGCCCATCGGGGGCGGGCAAGTCGGTGCTGACGCGCACCATCATCGGCCTCGTGCCCAAGCTCGCCGGGCGGATCGAGGTGTTCGGCATCGATCTCGACGCTGCAGATGCGCGGGCGCGACGGGGCGTCGAGCGGCGCTGGGGCGTGCTGTTCCAGCAGGGCGCGCTGTTCTCCTCGCTGACGGTGCGGCAGAACATCCAGTTCCCGGTGCGCGAATATCTCGATCTGTCGCAGCGGCTGATGGACGAGATCACCATCGCCAAGCTCGTTATGGTGGGCCTGAAGCCCGAGGTCGCCGACCGCTTCCCGTCGGAGCTCTCCGGCGGCATGATCAAGCGTGTGGCGCTGGCACGCGCGCTGGCGCTCGACCCCGAGCTGGTGTTCCTGGATGAGCCGACTTCCGGCCTCGATCCGATCGGCGCCGGCGACTTCGACGAGCTGGTCCGGACCCTGCAGCGTACTTTGGGCCTGACCGTTTTCATGGTAACCCACGACCTCGACAGCCTTTATACGGCTTGCGACCGGATCGCGGTGTTAGGGAACGGTAAGATCATTGCGGCAGGATCGATCGCCGACATGCAGGCCTCGCAGCATCCCTGGCTGAGGCAATATTTCCACGGCAAGCGCGCCCGCGCCGTGATGGGCTAGTACCGGAGTTGATTGATGGAAACGCGGGCGAACTTCGTCCTGATCGGAGCCTTCACGCTGGCAGTGATTGCCGCGGCGTTCGGCTTTGTGCTCTGGT
>JBAQER010000838.1:0-1520 GCA_049286845.1 Bradyrhizobium sp. | reverse complement strand
GATTCGCCTCTCTCGAAGTTTTTCAGCGTTACCTGGCTTCGGCTGACATGGCAGTGCAGCTTCGTACCCATTCGAGGGGCGAGACGTCCGCGGCGGCCCTGGACTGCATGAACTTTGCGCTACCGCTCATCGTGAATGCCAATGGCTCGATGGCGGAACTGGATCCCCGAGCTGTGTGGCTGCTGCCCGACGAGTTTGACGAGCGCTCGCTGATCGAGGCGCTGGAAACTCTATGGCAGGAGCCACAAAGGCGCCGCACCCTTGGCGAACACGCGCGTGAAATCATCCGGAGCCGGCACTCGCCCAGAGAGTGTGCGCGGCGGTACGCCAACGCAATCGATGCTTTTCACCGCCGTGCTCAGACCGCAACGCCGGCCTTGACACGTGCCATCGCGAATCAGAACCAGTTTGTCCCCAATGACGCCGAGCTTCGCAGCGTTTCCAATGCCATTGCCGTCACACTGCCACTCAAAAGCCCGGCCAAGCGCCTGTTTCTTGATATTTCTGCCACCCGCCGTAATGATCTCAAGACCGGCATTGAGCGAGTCGCACGTGCGCTGCTGCTGGCATTGCTGCAAGACGCGCCGGCCGGCTACCGGGTGGAGCCCGTCTATCTCAGCGACGCCCATGGCAGGTGGCATTACCGATTTGCACGTCGCTACGCTCTTGGGCTGCTGGGCGTTCCGACAGGAGCGCTGGATGACGAGATCGCCGAACCCGAGTGCGGCGACGAGTTGCTCGCGCTCGATTTGTCTGGTGAAACGCTGGTCCAGGCCGCGCGAGCCGGGCTGTTTGCAGACTACCGGAACCGGGGTTGCGCGATACACGCCGTCGTTTTCGATCTGCTCCCAGTGCGCATGCCCCACGTATTTCCGCCGGGCGCGGACGAGGCCCATGCGCGGTGGTTGTCGGCGGTTTCAGGCTTTGACGGGGCCCTCTGCATCTCCAAGGCTGTGGCCGACGATCTCGCCGCTTGGCATGCTGAAACCGGCCTCGATCGGAAAGAGGGAAGGCCATTTCGGATTGGCTGGTTTCCGCTGGGTGCAGACCTGGCCAATACTTCTCCAAGCCGCGGCGTTTCTGGCGATTGCGAATGGGTATTGAGGCAGCTTCTACTACGCCCTAGTTTCCTCATGGTCGGAACCGTCGAGCCGCGCAAAGGGTACCTGCAGACAATCGATGCCTTTAGCCGGCTATGGGCCGACGGCATCGACGTCAACCTGGTCATCGTGGGCACGGAAGGCTGGAAAGGCCTGCCGGATGAAATGCGACGCGACATCCCGCGAACCATTGAATGCCTGCGGAGCCACCCTGAACGCCAAAGACGCGTGTTCTGGCTCGAGGGGATCAGCGACGATTACCTTGAGAAGGTCTACGCTGCCTCAACCTGCCTGATCGCCGCATCCTTTGGAGAGGGCTTCGGCCTGCCCCTCATTGAGGCGGCTCAGCATGGATTGCCGATCATTGCCCGGGACATTCCGGTATTTCGTGAAGTTGCGCGGGAGCATGCGTTCTATTTC
>JBAQER010000837.1:0-6484 GCA_049286845.1 Bradyrhizobium sp. | reverse complement strand
GACTTGGATCACCCATGGAGCGCGTTCGGACTTGATGACGCTGTTGGTGCGCACTGATCCAGAGACTAAAGGCTATCAGGGCCTCTCTATGTTACTTGCGGAAAAGCCGCGAGGCACGGCGACGGATCCGTTTCCTGCTGAAGGCATGCGCGGCACGGAAATTCCAGTGCTCGGATATCGAGGCATGAAGGAGTACGAAATAGGATTTGACGGTTTTGTCGTTCCTGCCAAAAATCTTCTTGGGGGCAAGGAAGGTCAAGGCTTCAAACAGCTGATGGAAACTTTCGAGAGTGCGCGAATTCAAACTGCGGCCCGCGCTCTCGGTGTCGCACAAAATGCGCTGGAGCTCGGTCTGGCGTACGCTAGAGATCGCATCCAGTTTGGCAAATCCATTATCGAATTCCCGCGGGTCCACGGCAAGCTTGCCTGGATGGCCGCAGAAACGATGATAGCGCGGCAGCTCAGCTACCATGCGGCGCGCCAGAAAGACGCGGGCAGGCGCTGCGATATCGAAGCTGGCATGGCCAAACTGCTTGCTGCACGCGTTGCCTTTGCAAACGCGGATTGCGCTCTTCAGATCCACGGCGGCAATGGATATGCGCTGGAGTATCCGATCAGTCGTGTCCTATGCGACTCTCGCATTCTGTCAATCTTCGAGGGCGCGGCAGAGATACAGGCGCAGGTGATTGCGCGTGGGTTGTTGGGACGTACGAACTGAAAAACCTTCCCAGATACTCGTTCCAACTGTTTTTCGGACTTCGAACATGAATCTTCCAATAGCGACATCAAGTGCCTTTTTTCTCGATTTGTTAGCGCGATATCAACGCGATCCTTATTCTGTACCGGCGGACTGGCGTGTTCACATCGAAGACATGAACAGAGGCGGAGAGTCCAGCGTTGAGCTCGCCTCCCAGCTTGTTGGGGCTTATCGACACCAGGGCCATCTCGAGGCCAGACTCGATCCGTTGGGCCTGAACCAGCCACGGTCAGTGGAACGGCTGCGCGTGCTGCGCGAAGAGGCGAGAGCGCATGCAGATCGCCCCGTCGACCTTCATATCGGCGGCCGCAGGTCGCTCACCTTGGGCAGCTTGGCCGCACAGCTTGAAAAGCTCTATTCCGGATCATGTGCACTGGAGGCCGCTCATATCGAAGATGAGGCTCAGCGGGATTGGCTGTATGAAACGTACGAAGCCGCGTTTGAGTCGGCGGAGACGACAGAACTCGTGAGCCGCGCGATGGAATCGATTGCGCTTGCTGATACCTTTGAGAATTTCGTCGGGACGAAATTTCCATCGAAGAAACGATTTGGCGTCGAAGGCGCCGAATCAGCCATCGTGCTCTTGAGAGAACTGCTGCGCAGCGCAAGTCTATCAGGTGTTGCTGAGACCACAATTGGTGGCATGCACCGTGGTCGACTCGCCACGCTGGCGACCGTGCTTGGTAAGCCCGTTGGAGTCCTATTGGCGGAGATCAAGGGCCGGGACCTTACAAATGGTGGGCCAGATTATACGGGCGACGTTCCTTATCATCTTGGATACGCGGGCGAGTTGGTCTGCGACGGACGTCACATGAAGGTCTCGATCTCGCCTCACCCATCGCATCTGATGACGGTCGCGCCGGTTGTAACGGGGCTGGCGCGCGCGAAACGCTCCTTGGACACGGGTGATGTTCTTTGCTTGCTGCTCCATACTGACGCCGCTTTTTCGGGCCAAGGGCTTACCAGTGAGCTACTTCAGCTCGGCGGACTGGCCGGCTACGAAGTGGGAGGTACAATCCATCTCGTCGTGAACAACCAACTTGGCTTCACGACGACCGTCTCGGAAGGTCGATCCTCGCGCTATTGCACGGATATTGCCAAGATGACAGGTGCCCCGGTTATCCACGTGAATGGCGATGATCCAGTCGCCGCGATCCGTGCGTCGCAGATTGCGCTGGCATGGCGCCAACATACCAATCGCGACATTCTGATCGACCTGGTGTGTTACCGACGAAACGGTCACAACGAGCTCGATGAGCCGCGTTTCACTCAACCAAAGGAGTGGAGTGCTATCGAGAGCCGGGCATCTTTGCGGGAACGGTTCTCGAGCGAGATCATAGCCACGCACCCGGGCGCACGTGTGAACGCCGACGATTCAGCTGCGCGCTTTCGTGAATCAATGCAACAAGGCTACGAGGCTATCGAGTCGCTGCGACCGAATAATAGTCCGAACCGGCCGGCGACCTGGCTTGATATCCGCCGTGCCGACGCTGAAGAAATCCTTCGTCCCGTTGCGACTGGGCTTCCGATAGCCCGACTGCGCGAGATCGGCGAGCAGGCCTGTAAAATTCCAGCAGATATAGATGCTCATCCAAAGGTTGCCCAATTTTATCAGAAGCGGGTTGAAACACTTGCTTCTGGTCACGGCATCAATTTCGGTACGGCCGAGACGTTGGCGTTCGCTACGCTTCTCGCGGACGGCGTTTCTGTCAGGCTTTCCGGACAGGATTGCGTTCGCGGCACGTTTACCCAACGCCACCTGGCTGTTCACGATATGGAAAACAATCGCCGGGTGTTGCCGCTCAATGCTGTTGCTGCTCATGCCGCGCGTTTTGAGGCGATTAATAGCCCGCTTTCAGAGTATGCCGTTCTTGGTTTCGAATACGGTCATAGTCTGGCGGACCCTCGGCGGCTTACGATCTGGGAGGCGCAATTCGGCGATTTCTTGAATGGCGCACAAATAGTTGCAGATCAGTTCATCATAACCGCTGAAGCAAAGTGGGAAACGATGTCTGGCCTCGTGGTTTTGCTTCCGCACGGATTGGAAGGACAGGGGCCAGACCATTCGTCTGCGCGTATCGAACGGCTCTTGCAGCTTACCGCAGGCAGCAACATTATTGTTGCTCACCCGTCGACACCGGCCAATTTGTTTCATCTTCTGCGCCGTCAAATTGTAGCACCGTGGCGCAAACCGTTGTTCGTGATCGCCCCCAAATCGTTGCTGAGGCTCAAGAGCTGTACCTCCGAACTGAACGAAATGTCAGCTGGCACGAGTTTCCGAGCGATCATCGCCGATGCCGGCCCGGCGGATTGTCGCCAGGTGGTTCTTTGTTCAGGAAAAATCTTCTACGATCTCGCTGCCGCCCGCGCAAACCTTGGTCTGGAAAAGAAAGTAGCCTTAATCAGAATAGAGCAATTGCACCCGTTTCCAATGGAGGAATTGACAATTCTTCTCGCGCGATTTCAACAGGCTGAATGGGTGTGGTGCCAGGAAGAGCCGGAAAACCAGGGCGCAGAAGCGCACGTAATGGAGCTTTTGCGGAACGACAGTCGCACAGCCGGCCATTCCATCCGCGCGGTGGCGCGGCCACGGATGTCACCGGCAGCGGGGGGCTCCATTGAGCGCCATGAGATCGAGCAACGGGAACTGGTAAATCGTGCTTTCGGTAGACAAGCTTCGACGTGATCGAACTGTGAATCACGGTTCGGTTATAAATTCATTTGGAACATTCTGGGCGAAAAGTTGCGATGGCATCATTCGAACCTGTGCGCGCGATCACACGCGGCTTGACGGTCCTTCGCTTTGTTAGTGAGAAAGGACCTATTACCGCGACTGAACTTGCGCGTGCGACGAAGTTACCCCAGCCGACTATCGTGCGGATCTTGGAAACGCTGATCGAAGGGGGGTACGTTTATCGACAGTCGGATGGCATCTCGTTCTGCGTTACCGCGCGATCGAAGACGCTGAGCAGCGGATTTGATGGGACTTCACGTCTACTTCAGCTTGCTAAGCCGCTGATTGAAGAACTTCGTGCCGAGATTGGTTGGCCCTCGAATCTCGCAGTTCTCGAAGACGATGCGATGGTGATTGTCTACACCAATCGAAATGCGAACGGCCTTTCCATTCCCGGAAGACTTGGCGCGAGGCTTCCGCTGCTTGCGACCGCTACGGGCATCGTGCAACTTGCGACCCTTCAAGAGTCGGACCGTGAAAGCCTGCTTCTCAAGTTGCGGCAGTCAAACGATGTATGGGACACGGCACCGCCGCTATGGGAAGGCCTCACAGAACGGCTCGCCAACGCTCGCCGAGATGGTTTTGCTTTCGCTGACGAGCGGTATCTTGACGAGATCTATAGGTCGCAGATCTGGGCGGTAGCTGTACCGATTGTCGTCAAGGGAAAAGCGAAAGCCGCCATGAGTAGCCTGGTTCTGCGTGCTGCGGGACAGCGCCAGAGATTGCTGGCTAAAATCCTGCCGTCACTGCGCCGAACCGCAAAGATGATCGGCGATACCCTTTCAGTCGAAGAGGGCGAAACGAACTAAAGCGCGATCAGACTGCGATGATCATCATCGCGCTTTGGGTTGCTGTTTGGGCATGATCTTTGCGGAAAGCCGCTTCGCACTTTTCCGGATCATGCTTCAGTACATACATTTGATCTTCGACGCAGCGGGGGCGCCATGAACGCGGCGAGCCGTGTAGTCCCCGCCGCGAGACACGTTCAATGTCGCCTGGATACGCCAAACGACGCTCGCTCAGGCCACGAAGGCCTCTAAGCCGTGATGCCGCCATCCACGGGAAGCGCGACTCCCGTTACGAAGGAAGCCTCGTCCGAGAGCAGGAAAAGGGCGGCATTCGCTATCTCCTCTGGCTGTGCAACGCGTCCGAGTGCGTTAAGGCCGCCTCGTTGACGGATCAGCTCTTCAGGATCCTTGCCACGTCCTTTCTCGTCGTCTGGACGGCTCATGAAGACCCGAAGCATAGGCGTATCTGTTGTGCCGGGGCAAACAACATTGAAGCGAATGCCATCGCGTCCAAAACGTTTTGCAAAGGACCGTGACATACCAATGACGGCAAATTTTCCGGCTGAATATACAGGACTATAAGGGGAGCCAACAAGCCCGGAAGTTGACGCTGTGAAGAGGACACTGCCGCCACCGCGCGCCTTTAAGACAGGGATGGCTGCAATCGTCGTCACCAGAACCGACCGAAGATTCAGATCCATCGCGAGATCGTAATTCTTCATATCTAACTCTTCGACCGCCGCTGGCCCGGGATGCCCGAGATGGTTCCAAACAAAATCAAGCCCGCCAAACTCTTCTACGGTTCGCGCAACAATGCTTTTTGCGAAATCATCTTCACGAAGATCGCCGTTGATTGCAATCGCGCGTCCTCCATTCTGATTGATCTCGACTACAGCCGATTTGGCGGCTGCCTCATCCCGATCGACGACGGCTATTGTCGCGCCCTCCCGCGCGAACCTCACGACCCCCGCGCGCCCCATTCCAGATCCAGCGGCTGTCACAATTCCAATCTTACCTGATAGGCGCATATCGAATTCTCCTTCTTCCATTATTGTCCGTCCGAGCGAATTTTAGCGGTTGGACTTCGTGTGCTTGGTTGCATCGGTTTACTTGGTTGAATTCTCCCATCCGCTCCTTCAGGCCGGTCTCGGATGTAGAGGTTTTGGCCGAAGCAACATTCGTAAAGTGCTAAAGACGTGGATTGAGGTGCAAGCAAGCGATGTCGCCCGCAGGGTGATTGGGATAGCGAGCAAGGACTTTGGGATCGTGGCCTGGAACGATGTGATCGGGAGAGCGCGCTAGATCGTTCAGCTTTCGAAAACCTTCGAGGACATCTCCCACGTGATGGATGATAGGAAAGGGATTCCCGCTAGCGATATTGTCATAATAATGCGTCGCGTCGGATGCCAAGACAATCCATCCGCGCGCGGTGTTGACGCGAACGACTTGCAGCCCCCCCGTATGACCACCGATCTTGTGAACGGTAATTCCTGGAGCAATAGTACCATCGCCGTCATGGAAGCGGACTCGGCCAGCGAAAACATTGCGTATAAGCCCGACGACGTCATCGACCTCGTACGAATGGCTGATTGCTTGATGGCACATGTATCTCCCGGTCGAAAGTGACACCTCGGTATCTTGAATATGGAACGTTGCCTTCCTGAATGCCTCCGCGTTTCCTGCGTGATCGAAATGAAGGTGAGTGATTATGACGTCCGGCACCGCAGCAGCATCGATGCCAATTTTTGCTAGAATATCGACCGGGTTGCTTTCGATTACGCGGTTGCGCTTGGCAGCCGTTGCCTCGCTAAATCCGGTATCGACCACCACAACACGTCCATTGCCCCGAATCGCCCAAATATAAAAATCAAGTGCCATCGGCCCATCATGAAAGTCTCCGCCAAAAAGGAAATTGCTTTTGGCGTGTCGCTCTACCGAGCCGTAGCGAAGGGCGTACACCTCGTATTCCGGGATGCTCATGTCAGCGCGTCCGTTCGTCGCGATTTTCCAGGGTTCGTGTTCTTTTCCTGATCAAGGATCTCGTCGAGAACCGGCCTAAGATAAGACAGGAACAATTTCGGATTCTCGCTCATCGGAAAGTGTCCCAGGCGCTCCATCACTGTTACCTTGGCGCCGCGTACGTGACTTGCAACTTCTGCCGTGTCGGCCGGAGAGCAAGAATAGTCATATTCGCCAGTCAGCAGA
>JBAQER010000836.1:0-8792 GCA_049286845.1 Bradyrhizobium sp. | reverse complement strand
CCGACCTCCCCCGCAAGCGGGAGAGGTAAGGGAGCATGCCTCCGATGATGCCGCATGTGCTCACACGTTCGCTGGATCGCAGCGCGACCGTGTTTCTCGCGGTGGTCGCCGCGGTCGGCGTGCTGATCCCGCTGTCGAACCTGCTGTTGCCGGCCGGTTCGATGTTCCAGGTGCCGACCTATCTGGTGGCGCTGTTCGGAAAATATGTCTGCTATGCCATCCTCGCGCTGGCGATCGACCTGATCTGGGGTTATTGCGGCATTCTCTCGCTCGGCCACGGCGCCTTCTTCGCGCTCGGCGGCTACGCGATGGGCATGTATCTGATGCGCCAGATCGGCAGCCGCGGCGTCTACGGCAATCCGATCCTGCCTGATTTCATGGTGTTCCTGAACTATCCGAAGCTGCCGTGGTACTGGCACGGCTTCGACATGTTCTGGTTCGCGGCGCTGATGGTCATCCTGGTGCCCGGCCTTCTGGCCTTCTGCTTCGGCTGGCTGGCGTTCCGTTCCCGCGTCACCGGCGTCTATCTCTCGATCATTACGCAGGCGATGACCTATGCGCTGCTGCTCGGGTTCTTCCGCAACGATTTCGGTTTCGGCGGCAACAACGGTCTCACCGACTTCAAGGATATTCTCGGCCTCAACGTCCAGGCCGACGGCACCCGCGCCGCGCTGTTCCTGCTGAGCTGCCTCGCGTTGATGATCGCCTTCCTGATCTGCCGGGCGGTGGTGACGTCCAAGCTCGGCAAGGTGCTGATCGCGGTACGCGACGCCGAATCCCGCACGCGATTTTTGGGCTACCGCGTCGAATCCTACAAGCTGTTCGTGTTCACGCTGTCGGCCTGCATGGCCGGGGTCGCCGGCGCACTCTATGTGCCGCAGGTCGGCATCATCAACCCAAGCGAATTTGCGCCGGGCAACTCGATCGAGGCCGTGATCTGGGTCGCGGTCGGCGGCCGCGGCACCCTGGTCGGCGCGGCGCTCGGCGCCGTCGTCGTCAACTATGCCAAGACTTTCTTCACCTCGGGCGCGCTGGCACCGTACTGGCTGTTCATGCTGGGCGCGCTGTTCATCCTGGTGACGCTGCTGCTGCCGAAGGGGATCGTCGGCACCTTCAATGCCTGGTGGGAGCCGTGGAAGGCGCAGCGCATCACGGCCAATGCCGAGAGTGCCGCGCGCGAAGACGGCGTCAGCGAACCGAACCCGGCGGAGTGAGCGCATGAACGCCATGGAAACCCGTGCCACTTCCGCGCTGCTCTATCTCGACGGCGTGCACGTCTCGTTCGACGGCTTTCACGCCATCAACAACCTGTCGCTGACGTTGGAGCCCGGCGAGATGCGCGCCATCATCGGCCCCAACGGCGCCGGCAAGACCACGATGATGGACATCATCACCGGCAAGACCAAGCCGGACGAGGGCGAGGTGCTGTTCGACGGCGTCACCGATTTGACCCGGCTCGACGAAACCCGGATCGCCGAACTCGGCATCGGGCGCAAGTTCCAGAAGCCGACGGTGTTCGAGAGTCAGACCATCCAGGACAATCTCTTGCTGGCGCTCAATGTCGATCACAGCGTCAAGGGCACGCTGTTCTGGCGGGAAACCATGTCCGAATCCGAACGCATCGAGCGCGTGCTGGAAACCATCCGCCTGACCGACGCGCGCAACCGGCTGGCGGGCAGCCTGTCGCACGGGCAGAAGCAGTGGCTGGAGATCGGCATGCTGCTGGCGCAGGATCCGAAACTGCTGCTGGTCGACGAGCCCGTCGCCGGAATGACTGACGTCGAAACCCATCAGACCGCCGAACTGCTGAAGGAAATCAACAAGGACAAGACCATCATGGTCGTCGAACACGACATGACCTTCGTCCGTGAGCTCGGCGTCAAGGTGACCTGCCTGCACGAAGGCTCGGTGCTGGCGGAAGGAACCATTGACCAGGTTTCCTCGAACGAGCGCGTCATCGAAGTGTATCTGGGACGATAGAGCCATGCTGAACGTCGACAACATCAGCCTCTATTACGGCGCGGCCCAGGCGCTGCGCGGCGTCTCGCTCAAGGCCGAGCCGGGCAAGGTGATGTGCGTGCTCGGGCGTAACGGCGTCGGCAAGACCTCGCTGTTGCGGGCGCTGGTCGGCCAATACCCGATCGCCTCGGGATCGATCAGTTTCGACGGCGCCGATATCACCGGTCTCAAGCCCTATGAGCGGGCGCGCAAGGGCATCGGCTTCGTGCCGCAGGGCCGCGAGATCTTTCCGCTATTGACGGTGGAGGAAAACCTCAAGACCGGCTTTGGGCCGCTCAAGCGCGACGACCGCAACATCCCCGACGACGTGTTCTCGCTGTTTCCGGTGCTGCAAACGATGCTGGGGCGCCGCGGCGGTGACCTCTCCGGCGGCCAGCAGCAGCAGCTCGCGATCGGGCGGGCGCTGGTGATGCGACCGAAATTGCTGCTGCTCGACGAGCCGACCGAGGGCATCCAGCCTTCGATCATCAAGGACATCGGGAGGGCGATCTCGTATCTGCGCAGCCTCGGCAGTATCGCGATCGTGCTGGTCGAACAATATCTCGACTTTGCCTGCGAGCTCGGCGACAGTTTCGCCGTGATGGACCGGGGTGCTGTGAAATACGCCTGCGATCGCAGCGCCATGGATCCTGCTGAGATCAGCCGCCAGATGGCGCTGTAACAGGTTTCATTTTGCGCGGCCGGCCACGGTCGCGCGCCGTTTTGAGAAGATCTGGGGACGGATGCGGATCGATACCACCAGCACGACGTCTGCGATCTTTGCGGCCAACCGGGCGCAAGGGGCCGTGACGTTCGACGTGCACCAGGTCGAGGGCGTCACCCGCCGCCGCCAGCTCCACGAGTCCGGCTCGCTGCGCGTGCGTTTCCCGTCACCGGAGGCGGACGGCCTCTCGGCGGTATTCGTCAACACCGCCGGCGGCATTGCCGGCGGCGACCGTTTCGATATCGATATCGCGGCTGGCGAAGGATCGCGTCTTGCGGTGACGACCGCGGCCGCCGAAAAAATCTACCGGGCGGCGGGACCCGCCGCGCAGGTCAATATTGCGCTGAAGGCGGCCGCGGGGGCGCATCTCGCCTGGCTGCCGCAGGAGACCATTCTGTTCGACCGGGCGCGGGTATCGCGCCGCATCGACATCGATCTGGCCGAAGGCGCCTCGCTTCTGCTTTGCGAAATCGTGGTGTTCGGCCGCACCGCGATGGGCGAGCGGATGCAATCGGGCGAATTCGTCGACCGCTGGCGGATGCGGCGCGGCGGCCGGCTGGTGTTTGCGGAAAACATCCGCCTCGACGGTGATATCGGCGAAAAACTGGCCCGGCCCGCGGTGGTGAAAGGCGGCGTCGCCATCGGCACCGCGCTGATCGTGCCGGGCGACGAGGCGCTGGTGGAGCGGATTCGCGAGGCTACAAATTCGTTCGGCGGCGAGGTCGGCATCTCCAGTTGGAATGGATTTGCAATGGCCCGCTTCTGTGCCCAAGATGCGGCCAAGCTGCGCGCCGACATGATGGCGGTGCTCGGCCGCGCGTCAGGCCCTGCGCTGCCGCGGCTCTGGCTCAACTAGTTTTGGTCAAATCGATTAGAGTGCTCGCATGAATCTCTCTCCCCGCGAAAAGGACAAGCTGCTGATTTCGATGGCGGCGATGGTGGCGCGGCGCCGGCTGGAGCGTGGCGTCAAGCTCAACCATCCCGAGGCGATCGCGATCATTTCCGATTTCATCGTCGAGGGCGCGCGCGACGGCCGCACCGTCGCCGAATTGATGCAGGCCGGCGCCCAGGTCCTGACCCGCGCGCAGTGCATGGATGGCATCGCCGAGATGATCCACGACATTCAGGTCGAAGCCACGTTTCCCGACGGGACAAAACTCGTCACCGTGCACGAACCGATACGATGAAAACAGGCCGGTCATTCCGGGGCGGCGCAAAGCGCCGAACCCGGAATCCAGAGGTAATTGGAACGAGATTCCGGGTTCGCGTCTGCGACGCGCCCCGGAATGACTGAGAAAGGCGCAAGATGATCCCCGGCGAACTCTTCATCAAGGACGGCGAGATCGAACTCAATGCCGGCCGCAAGACGGTGACGCTCACGGTCGCCAATACCGGCGACCGTCCGATCCAGGTCGGCTCGCACTACCATTTCTTCGAGACCAATCCGGCGCTGAAATTCGACCGCAGACGCGCCCGCGGCATGCGGCTCGACATCGCCGCAGGCACCGCCGTCCGTTTCGAGCCCGGCCAGACCCGCGACGTGCAGCTGGTGGCGCTGGCCGGCAAACGCGTCATCTACGGCTTCCGCGGCGACGTGATGGGCAAGCTTTGATTTCCGGCGATGTGAGCAGGGTGGCCGGGCTCCCTCCCCCCTTGCGGGGGAGGGTTGGGGAGAGGGGTAGCTTCGAACTCCCATGTTCGCGACTTCACACATCTGCAAACAACCGCCGATCTGAGAGCTGGAGCACGATATGTCCGTCAAGATAAAGCGTTCCGTCTATGCCGACATGTTCGGGCCGACCACCGGCGACCGGGTGCGGCTCGCCGACACCGATCTCATCATCGAGGTCGAGAAGGACTTCACCGTCTATGGCGAGGAGGTGAAGTTCGGCGGCGGCAAGGTGATCCGCGACGGCATGGGGCAGTCGCAAGCTTCCAACAAGCAGGGCGCGGCCGATACCGTCATCACCAATGCGCTGATCGTCGATCACTGGGGCATCGTGAAGGCCGACGTCGCCATCAAGGAAGGCTACATCAGCGCCATCGGCAAGGCCGGCAATCCCGACATTCAGCCCGGCGTCACCATCGTGATCGGCCCCGGCACCGATATCATCGCGGGCGAGGGCAAGATCCTCACCGCCGGCGGCTTCGACAGCCACATCCATTTCATCTGCCCGCAGCAGATCGAGCATGCATTGATGTCCGGCGTCACCTCGATGCTGGGCGGCGGCACCGGCCCCTCGCACGGGACGTTTGCCACCACCTGCACGCCCGGCCCGTGGCACATGGCGCGGATGATCCAGTCGTTCGACGCGTTCCCGGTCAATTTGGGGATTTCCGGCAAGGGCAACGCATCGCGGCCGGCGGCGCTGGTCGAGATGATCAAGGCCGGTGCCTGCGCGCTGAAGCTCCACGAGGACTGGGGCACCACGCCCGCCGCCATCAACAACTGCCTTGCCGTCGCCGACGATTACGATGTTCAGGTGATGATCCATTCCGACACGCTGAATGAATCAGGCTTCGTCGAGGACACCGTGAAGGCGTTCAAGGGGCGCACCATCCACGCCTTCCACACCGAGGGCGCCGGCGGCGGTCACGCGCCGGACATTATCAAGATCGCGGGCTTGAAGAACGTGCTGCCGTCCTCGACCAACCCGACGCGGCCGTTCACCCGCAACACCATCGATGAGCATCTGGACATGCTGATGGTGTGCCACCATCTCGATCCCTCGATCGCCGAAGACCTTGCCTTTGCCGAAAGCCGCATCCGGAAAGAGACCATCGCGGCGGAAGACATCCTGCACGATCTCGGCGCGCTCTCGATGATGTCTTCGGATTCGCAGGCCATGGGCCGGCTCGGCGAAGTCATCATCCGCACCTGGCAGACCGCCGACAAGATGAAGAAGCAGCGCGGCTCGCTGCCGCAGGACAAGGGCAACAACGACAATTTCCGCGTCAAGCGCTACATCGCCAAATACACCATCAACCCCGCGATCGCGCACGGCGTCTCCAGGCTGATCGGCTCGGTGGAGAAGGGCAAGCTCGCCGATCTCGTGCTGTGGTCGCCGGCCTTCTTCGGCGTCAAGCCGGATTGCGTCATCAAGGGCGGCTCGATCGTGGCCGTGCCGATGGGCGATCCCAACGCGTCCATTCCCACGCCGCAGCCCGTGCATTACCAGCCGATGTTTGCCGCTTTCGGCAAGTCGCTGACGGCGTCCTCGGTGGTGTTCTCCTCCAAGGCCGCGGTGGCCTCAGGGCTGGCGAAGAAGCTCGGCATCGACAAGAAGCTCTATGCGGTTGAAAATACCCGCGGCGGCATCTCCAAGAAGAGCATGATCCATAATTCCGCCACGCCGAAAATCGAGGTCGATCCCGAGACCTATGAGGTGCGCGCCGACGGCGAACTCTTGACCTGCGCCCCGGCCGAGGTGCTGCCCATGGCGCAGCGCTATTTCATGTTCTAAGGTCGCTCCCGGTACTTCAAGCCAGAACAAAAGACCGGGAGGATCTCGTGATTTACGTCGTTGCCACACTGACCGTGAAGCCTGAAACACGCGCCGAATTCATTGCCGCCGCCACCGCCTGCATCAAGGAAACCCGGAAGGAACCCGGCAATATTGCTTATGACTTGCATGAGAGTGTCACCGATCCGGCCAAGATGGTGTTCGTCGAGCAGTGGGAAAACGCCGAGGCGCTGGTGCCGCACCGCGGCGCCGAGCATATGAAGACCTTCGGCCGCGTCGCGGTGAAATGCTTCGCCGCGCCGCCGAAGATCGAGGTCATCACGCCCGAAAAAGTCGACGTCCGCTGAGCAGGAAGAAACCGGAGAACCATCGATGATCTACGTCGTCGCCACTTCGCAGGTGAAGCCGGAATGCCGGGATGCCTTCATCAAGGGCGCCAAGGAATGCATCGCCGCCACCCGCAAGGAGAAGGGCTGCATTTCCTACGAAAACCACACCAGCATCCACGACCCCAATCTGTTTGTGGTGGTCGAGCGCTGGGAAACCCGCGAGGATCTCAACGCCCATGGCAAGGCGCCGCACATGAAGGTGTGGCGGGAATATTCCGCGCCGCTCAAGGTGTCGCCGACCGTGATCGAGATCATCAGCGACGGCAAGGTCGAGAAGTTCTGATGCGCATTCCGCCTGGGTGGAATCATGGCTGTATGTTCGGTGGTCTCGTGGTTCTCCCGGGGATGCGAAGCATCGTCCGGAGCGCGCGGCGTTGCCGCGCACTTCACCATGAGGGTCTGAGACCTCATCCTGAGGAGGCGCGAAGCGCCGTCTCGAAGGCTGAAGCCTCCGGAAATGCTCCAGGCGTGGTCTCATGATCCGCGCCACTGCAGTCCGGGGACAGCATCGCTGGACGGAAACGCCGGCCGATACGGTGGTGCTCGACTTCGACGATCGGCACCGGCGGCGGATGGCGATGACCGGCACGCGGGGACTGGAATTTCTGCTCGACCTGGAAACCGCCGTTGCGCTGCGCGGCGGCGACGCGCTGGTGCTCGAGGACGGCCGCCTGGTCGAGGTGGTCGCCGCCCCCGAGCCGCTGGCCGAGATCCGCTGCAACGATCCGCACCATCTGGTCCGGGTCGCCTGGCATCTCGGCAACCGGCACCTGCCGACCCAGATCATGCCCAAGGGCCTACGCATCCGCAGGGACCACGTTATCGAGGCGATGGTGAAGGGGCTGGGCGCGCGCGTGATCGAGATCGAGGCGCCGTTCGACCCCGAAGGCGGCGCCTATGCGGATTCCGGCCACGCCCATGCGCCGGAGGCCCACGATCATTCATCGCACGATCATGGCCACCATCATCATGATGAACACGATCATCATCACCATGATGACCATCGCCATGACGAGCACTGCGATCACGACCATCACCACGGTCATTCCCATGCTCATGACCACAAATGAGCCGCCGCCGGTTGACGGCCGGGACGGCATGACGGAAGCCGAAGCCGCGGCGCTGTACCGGCTGATGACCTGGCTGTCGCCGGCCTTTCCGGTCGGCGCCTTCTCCTATTCCAGCGGCATCGAATGGGTGGTGGAAGCCGGCGACATCACCGATGCCGCCTCCTTGCGGGACTGGCTGGCCTCGATGCTCGCGGACGGCAGCGGCTTCTGCGACGGCGTGATGCTGGCCCACGCCCACCGCGCCGCCGCGTTGGGCGACGATGCGGCCTTGCGCGACATCGCGGAGCTGGCCGCCGCCCTGGTGCCCTCGCGCGAGCGCCAGCTCGAAACCTCGGCGCAGGGCCGCGCCTTCATCGACATCGCGCGCGCGGCCTGGCCTTGCGAAGGGCTCGGTCAGGTGATCGCGGCCTGTGGCGCGACGATCGTCTATCCCGTCGCGGTCGGCATCGTCAGTTCAGCGCACGTGATGCCGCTCGCTCCCACTTTGCATGCGTTCTTTCACGCGCTGGCGTCGAACTGGATCTCGGCGGGCGCGCGGCTGATTCCGCTCGGTCAGACCGACAGCCAGCGTGTGCTCGCGCAACTCGAACCGGTTGTCGTCGCCACCGCCAAACGGGCGACGGCCGCCTCGCTCGACGATCTCGGCAGCGCGACCTTCCGCGCCGATCTCGCTTCGATGCGGCACGAAACGCAGTATACGAGGCTGTTCCGCTCATGAGGGCTGCCGCCATGCATTGGGTTACGCGGATCGTTTGGGGGCTGGCGGGAGCGCTCGCGGCCGCGCCGGCATTTGCGGGCGGCAGTCTCGGTCTTGACGAGGTTTTGAAGGCGGTCGCAACCGCACCGAAACTGGTGGCGGAAATCCAGGCCGAGCTCGGCAAGAACAATCTCGGGCCCGGCGACGTCGTCTGCGGCGGCGCACGCCACGGCAACCACTGGAAATATCTCGGCGGCGGCCGCGCCGCGCCCTACGAATGCGAGATCGGCAAGCGCACGCTGGAGATCGAGGCCGACCGCACCTATTTCGACGCCCGCGGCAAGTCGCTCGGCGATCTCGAAAAGGCCGATCCGCAGCGCGCCAGGACTTTCCGGGAAGACAATTTCCGCTGGAGCTGGACGCCATGAACGTCCATCCGTCGTCCCGGCG
>JBAQER010000835.1:0-6136 GCA_049286845.1 Bradyrhizobium sp. | reverse complement strand
GGCTGGCAGACCCACGCGCTCTCCGACGGCAAGGGACTGGCGAAGATCGATTCGAAGATCGCGCCGATCTCGACCGCGGTGGGCGTGCTCGGCATGCCCGGCATGACCGCCTATACCGGCCTGCTCGATATCGGCAAGCCGCAGGCCGGCGAAACCGTGGTGGTTGCGGCGGCCTCCGGCGCGGTCGGTTCGGCGGTCGGACAAATTGCGAAGATCAAGGGCGCGCGGGCGGTCGGCATCGCCGGCGGCAAGGACAAATGCGACTACGTGAAAAAGGAGCTCGGCTTCGACGAGTGCCTCGACCACCGCGATCCCGATCTCGCGGCCAAGCTGAAGGAGGCTTGCCCGAAGGGCATCGACGTCTATTTCGAGAATGTCGGCGGCGCGGTGTTCGAGGCGGTGTTTCCGCTGCTCAACGCCTTCGCGCGCATGCCGGTCTGCGGCCTGATCGCAGAGTATAATAATTTCGGCGAGACATCGCCGAAATGGGCCGGCAAGATGATGCGCAACGTGCTGACCAAGCGGCTGACCATCCGCGGCTTCATCGTCAGCGATTTCGCCGCGCGCCATGGCGACTTCCTGCGCGACATGTCGCAGTGGGTGCGCGAAGGCAAGGTCAAGCACAAGGAATTCGTCACCGAAGGGTTGGACAGCGCGCCCGCCGCATTCATGGGGCTTCTGAAGGGCGCCAATTTCGGCAAGCAGCTGGTACGGGTCGGGCCCGACAAGGCGTAAGCCGCCGAACGCGGGCGTCCGCTCTCGACCGGAGCGGACGCCGCAGGAATATCGGCTGTCGTTGCAATGCGACGCATCCTGTTGAGGGTGCGCTAACCAGCCCGCTTTACGCGCCCGCAAGCTTTGCCGACTAGCAACGAGAAGCGTTGCGAGTTTTTTGCGGGCTTCTGACAATGCGCATCATTCCAGTCCTATTGCTGATCGTCGCCGCCGGCATCTCGGCGGCATCCGCTCAACAAGCGCCGGCGGATAACGAGCGCGCGGATGGAGACGCGGCAGCATCGAGAGCCGGGGATGCGGCCGCGTCAAACAACGCGGCTGCCGCCGCATCGAACCAGGCGGCCGCCGGCGCCGCCGGAGCTCCGCGCAGCCCCAGCGAATCTACCGATTTTCACATCAATGCCGGTGGCACTATCCCGGCGGCGCCGCCGCGGACGCCGGAGCAGCAGAAGGCGGACGCTGAGGCCCACGCCGCCTGGCAGGCGCGTTGCCGGCCGACCGTGGTGGTGGACCGGGAAGGGCTCCGCCGGACCAAATATGCCGAGCCCGATTGCGATCTGCTCCGCATGAAAACGGCCGGGACGCGGTAGCCGCGTGGCAATGCATCGGATGGGCAGCTAGCTCTTGGCGGTGGCGCCGGGCAGCGAATCCAGATCGACGTCGACCTGGCCCTGCGCCCTGATATGCCGGACTTCGAACCCGTCGGGCTGGAAGCGATACTCCACCAGTCCGACCTCCTTGGCGCCGATCACTTCCTGCTTGCGGTCCGGGATGACGAAGCCCGTGGACGGCGCCCAGACGTGCCGGACATGGCCGCAAGTAAAATCCCGGCGCTGGTGGATATGGCCGCTGGCGACCAGCCGCAGGTCGACCGCGCCGAGCATCTCGACCAGCCGGCTCCGCACCGACGGCGGCACGTAGCGTATCGCGGTTGCCGCAAGCTCGGGATCATCGGGTGAATTCAGATACAGCGGCTTGTGCAGGAACAGCGCCACCGGTTTGCCGTTGGCGCCCGCGAGCTGCGATGCCAGCCAGTCGAGCTGTTCGGCCTCGCTGGCAAGGCCGGTGTTCATGATCAGCGAATTGAGGCCGATGAAGCACCAGCCGGCGGCCTCGAAACGCCAGCGGTCTTCGCCGAAGCAGGAGAGAAAAGCCTGCCGATCCCGTTCGGTCGCCGGATGAGCCGGCGCCGGTCCGACCTCGGTCGGGTTGTCGCCGATGTCATGGTTGCCGGGCAGGTAACGGCAGGCGACGGGCAGCGCTGCGTGCAGCTCGCGGGCGAACGCGAAATCGTCCGGGTTGGTCGGGGCATCCCAGGCGAGGTCGCCGCTGTTGACGACGAGATCGGGCCGCGCCGCGTCGATGTATTCGCTGACCCGGTGAAAATTGTCGGTGAGTTTCTGGTGGCGGCGGGCGAGGTGGGTGTCGGAAATCTGGGTCAGGCGAAATTCGGGCATGCAATGGTCCTTCCGGTGGGCACCATCCGCGCGCAGGCGGACGCAACGCTGATGGCGGATCCAGTAAGTCTCTCCAAGGTGCCGCTTTTTCAGGCATCTGGCTGAAATGGAATGTTGGCGGCGCAGATCGAACAAAAGGCTCTTTAACCAATTTGTAGCATTATTTCCTAACCCCACTCGAGATTCGGCTGGGTCCACTTCAGATCGCGACCTTCGGAATCATACATCATGAGACCTCGCATCACGATTTCGCGTGCGATTTTCGCATTCGGCATGCTTACGGTGATCGGTCTCGTTGCCGTGATCTTTGCAAGCAATTATGCGCTCTCCCAGCTCAAGGTCGGCGGGCCGCTATACAGCAAGATCAAGCTCGGCAACGACCTCGTCGCCGATATCCTGCCGCCGCCGGAATATGTGATCGAAGCCTATCTCGAAGCGACGCTTGCGCTTCAGGATCCGTCGACGGTCGCGGCGCGTCGTGACCGTCTGGTGCAGCTGAAGAAGGACTATGACGACCGTCGCGAATTCTGGTCGAAGTCCGACCTCGACCCTGTGCTCAAGACCAAGCTTGTCGAAAGATCGCATCGCGATGTGCAGCGCTTCTGGAGCCTGGTGGAACAGTCGTTGCTGCCTGCCCTGGCCAAGGCCGACGCGGCGCAGGCGGCGAAATCGTACGCGGAAATAACAGCTGCCTATACCGCGCACCGCGCCGTTATCGACGAGATCGTCAAACAAACCAATGATGACAATGCTGCAGCCGAAGCCGAAGCCACCAGCCGGGTTCAATGGTTCACGACGGTGCTTTGGAGCATTTCCGCGTTCGTCTTTATCGTTGTCGCGGCCGGGATTCTGGGTGTGGCAAGGGGCGTCATCCGGCCGATCATCCGGATGACCGGCGCGATGCAGCGGCTCGCCAAAGGCGAATTGGAAAGCGAAATTCCTTCGCTCGGCCGCAAGGATGAGGTTGGCGCCATGGCGGCGGCATTGCAGGTCTTCAAGGAAAACGCGCTGCGGGTTCAGGCGATGGAAGCCGCCGAGGCCATCTCGGCGAAGATGGCCGAGGAAAACAGAAAGGCCGGATTGCAGCAGGTGGCCGACGGTTTCGAAAGGGCGGTCGGCAGAATCATCAGGACCGTGTCGTCGGCCTCTTCCGACATTGAAGCCGCAGCCAGCAGCCTGACCAAAACCGCGGAGAAGACTCAGGGGCTTTCCGCGACTGTTGCGGTCGCGTCGCAACAGTCGTCATCGAATGTGCAGTCTGCAGCGGCAGCGTCCGAGGAAATGGCCTCGTCCGTGGCCGAGATCAGCCGGCAGGTTCAGCAGTCCCAACAGATCGCCGCGGCCGCTGTGGAGCAGGCCGAGCAAACCAATGTCCGAATAACAGAGCTGTCTCAGTCGGCGAACCGTATTGGCGAAGTCATCAAGATGATCACGGCCGTGGCCGAGCAGACCAATCTGCTCGCCCTCAACGCGACCATCGAGGCTGCGCGAGCGGGCGATGCCGGGCGAGGTTTCGCGGTCGTGGCGTCCGAGGTCAAGGCGCTGTCGGCGCAAACCGCGAAGGCCACCGAGGAGATCGCAGCTCAGGTGACGCAAATGCAATCTGCCACCGAACATTCGGTGTCCGCCATAAAGGCGATCGGGACGACGATCGGTCAGATCTCGGAAATCTCCACCGCGATCGCGGCGGCTGTCGAAGAGCAGGGTGCGGCGACGCACGAAATTGCCCGCAACGTCCAGCAGGCCGCGCAGGGGGCGACCCAGGTGACCGGGAGTATCGAGGACGTCAATCGCGGAGCGTCAGATACGGGGGCCGCGGCCGAGCAGGTTCACATCCTTGCCGTATCGTTGCTGACGGAGAGCAATCACCTCAGCACCGAGGTCGAGAACTTCCTGCAGACCATCATGGTGGCCTGACGACGGGTCAGCCGTATAGCTAGCGAATGCGGTAGCGGATCGCGAAGGCGTCATTCGGTTCGCCGGCAGGCGCGGCGACGCGATCGGCCAGATGCCACGGGCCGAACTGATCGGAGTGGCTCGGGTTTGCCGCCAGCCGCAGCCTGAACTCGCGCTGAGGCTGACCCGGCAGGTTCAGGACCACGACGCGGTCGGTGGTCCGGTAATCCAGCGTCACCGAGCCCCGCAGCACGGTGCGGCCGTGGCTGTCGGACGCCGGCGCGCCCCGGATGTCGGCAAGCTTCTGGTTTCGGTTGGTGACCAGTTCGACCTGGCCGTCGGCGATGGCCGACAGCGCGGCCCTGGGCAGCCGGATTTCGAACTCGACCGCGGGTTTCGCCGGGTTGATGCCGAGATAGGCCAGCGCTGCATGCCGCATGTCGTAGGCGACGAAGCCGAGCAGTGCGAGCACCACGGTGGCGGCGAGGCTGTGGCGGAGGATATCGTGGCCGCTCCGGTAGCCGCTGCGGAAATAGACGGTGAGGACGATCGCCACGGCGAGCGCAGCCGCGACGCCCGACAGCCCCGACATCACCATGCCCAGCGCTCCATCCGGGCTGTCGTCGGCCATCTTGAGCAGCGAGGCCACGGAGTTGCCGGGCACTTCGGCTGCCTCGGCGACGCCTTTCAGGACAGGAGAGGTCAGGTTCATCGCAGTATCCGCAGGATAGCGTCTGGGGCCAATTCGGCACTGAAATCACTGGAACTATCCGCAGTTGGTCACCGGAGCGGGGAATGTGGTTCAACGGGCGGACGGCGATTCATTGTCAGGCGGGGGCGCGGTCGCTATAGCGGGGGCTCGCGCTTCACCCTCCGAGGGAATTCCCGAATGTCGGTTCAAATGGTTTTGCTGCCGGTCTTCGTCCTGGTCGGGCTCACCTTCGCGCTGCTGCTGTGGATGGCCTCGGCCCGTACCCGGGCGGTGACGGCGCGGGAAACCAGCCTCAAGGATATCGCGCTCGGCCAGCCGAACTGGCCGATCCGGGCCACCCAGATCGGCAATTGCTTTGCCAACCAGTTCGAGATCCCGGTCCTGTTCTACGCCCTGATCGCGCTGGCGCTGCCGCTGCACAAGGCCGACCTCGTCATCGTGCTGTTGTCGTGGGTGTTCGTGGTGACCCGGTTTGCCCATGCCGGCATCTTCGTGACCTCCAACGACGTCCGGAGCCGTTCGCTGGTGTGGTTCGCCGGCGTGCTGGTGCTGTTCGCGATGTGGCTCTACTTCGCGCTGAAGATTCTGTTGTTGATCTAACCCCTTCTCGAACCGGAAGATTTGAATGACCCCCGCCGCGCGCCTCTCCGCCGCCATCGAACTGATCGGCACCATCGACGCGCAGCGCGTTCCGGCGGCGAAGGCGCTGAAGGAGTGGGGCACCGCGCATCGCTATGCCGGTTCCGGCGATCGCGCCGCGATCTCCGGCCTGATCTGGGATGTGCTGCGCCGGCGCGCTTCGAGCGCCTGGATCATGGACGCCGACACGCCACGGGCGCGGGTGCTCGGCATGCTCAAGCTCGAGCGCGGCATGGATGCCGACGCTATCGCCGCACTTTGCGATGGCGGCCGGTTTGCGCCTGAGACACTGACCGAGGGCGAGCGCGCGGCGCTGACATCGCGGTCGACCAGGGACGCGCCGTCGCATATCGCCGGCGACTACCCGGAATGGCTCGACGGCCATCTGGCGCAGGTGTTCGGCGACGACCGGGTCGCGGAGGCGACCGCGATGGCGAGCCGGGCGCCGCTCGATTTGCGCGTCAATACGCTGAAGGCCAAGCGCGAGAAGCTGCTGTCCTCGCTGGCCCATCTCGGCGTGCAGCCGACGCCGTGGTCGCCGATCGGGCTGCGCATCGAGCTTTCCGCCGACGCGCGCAATCCCGGCATCCATGCCGAGGAGGATTTCATCAAGGGCGCGATCGAGGTGCAGGACGAGGGCTCGCAGCTCGCGGCCTTGCTGTCGGCGGCCAAGCCCGGCGAGCAGGTGATCGACCTC
>JBAQER010000834.1:0-5263 GCA_049286845.1 Bradyrhizobium sp. | reverse complement strand
GTGCGTTACATCCCTTCGTCGCTCAGCTCGAGCGCGCTGCCGGCATCAGGTCACAGGACACGCCCGGGCAAAAGCTCGACAAGCTTGAGGCAATGCTGGCGCTTGGTACGCAGCAGGTGGCGACGGCGACGCCGCTCGTTGCCGCGCTTCTATCGATCCCTACCGGCGAGCGCTATCCGCCGCTCGGCTTGAGTCCAGTGCAGCAGCGGCGGCAGACATTCGCCGCCCTTCTCGACCAGATTGAAGGCTTGGCGCGGCAGCAACCGCTGCTGATTGTCTGCGAGGATATGCATTGGGCTGATGCTACGACGCTCGAGCTGTTCGACCTCACGGTCGATCGGATCAGGGGACTGCCGATCCTCGTGCTCATGACATTCCGGCCCGAGTTCGAGCCGCCCTGGACCGGCCTTGCCAACGTCGGCCTGCTGCGGCTCGATCGGCTCGACCGGCAGGACACGCGCGCTCTGGTTGAGCAGGTGAGCGTCGGTCGCCAACTGCCAGGCGAAATGATGACGCAGATCATCGACAAGACGGATGGTATTCCACTATTTGTCGAGGAGTTGACCAAGATGGTGCTGGAGTCCGGACTGCTCGTGCAAGATACCGGGCGCTATCGCCTCGACAGTCCGCTCCCACCGCTCGCCATTCCCGCGACGCTGCAGGACTCGCTTATGGCGCGGCTCGACCGGTTGGCGCCGGTCAAGGAGGTGGCACAGATAGGCGCTGCCATTGGCCGCGACTTCTCGTACACGCTGCTGCGATGTGTGGCGGGGCGCGATGATCTGGCGCTGAGCGCCGCACTGGGGCAGCTCGAAGAGGCCGAACTGCTATTGCGCCGCGGGACGCCGCCGGACGCGAGCTATAGCTTCAAGCATGCGTTGGTTCAGGAAGCGGCTTACGCGAGCCTGCTCAAGAGCCGCCGGCAACTGCTTCATAAGCACATTGGCGATGTCCTGCGCGATCAGTTTCCAGTCATCGCCGAGACCGAGCCGGAAGTCGTGGCATACCATTTCACCGAAGCGGGGTTGAACGAGATAGCTTTCGAGTGGTGGCGCAAGGCGGGCGAGCAGGCGTTGAAGCGCTCGGCTTATTCCGAGGCAATCGCGCATCTCGGCAAGGCGGTTGCCATCGCCGATGAGCTGCCTGATGAGCCGGGCGGGCCCATGAACCGGCTCAATCTCCAGATTGCATACGGCCGCGCGCTGCGGGGGAGCCTTGGGTACAGCGCTCCCGAAACGGTGGCCGCATGGACGCGCGCCCGACAGTTCGCGGCGGACATCAATGATCCGGTCGAACTGGCGCCGATCAATTCGGGTCTATTCAATGCCAGCCTGAATCACGGCGAGATCGCACCGATGCGGGAGCTGGCGGAGTCAATAATGAGCGCCGCCAACCGGCGACCGGACTCGCCGGTGGCCGCAATCCTCGCGCATTGGACAAGCGGGGTGACCCGCTGGTTCGGGGGCGATTACCTGAACGCGAGAGTGCATCTTGAGCAAGCACTCGCGATCTATGGTGCCGAGCCGGATCCCGCGACCTTCAAGGCATCGACGCTGGACCTGCCGTCCGTCATCAGCCGGTTTCTTGCACTGGTGCTTTGGCCGCTCGGGAAGATTGATCGATCGCGCCGGCTCGCCGAGGAAGCGGTGAGTCCACGGGGAGAAAGGCGCGCGCTTGCCCAGGTCAATGCGCTCGTTCACAAGGCCGTTTTCGACGGACTATGCGGGGTGCATCCTCGCATGTTGCAACAGACAGAGACGATTCTTTCCCTCGCCCGCGAGCACGCGATGCCGTTGTATGTGGCCGCTGGCACGCACCTGAACGGCCTGGCGAAGTGGCGTGCCGGCGACCGCATGGATGGGCTCGCGGAAATGCGCCGAGGCTGGGCATTACTTCACGAAAATGACTGCTACCTTTGTGAACCATTTTGGGGGATGCAGGTTGCCGTGGCGAACGCAGAGGCAGGGCAAATCGAGACTGGGCTGGAAATTTTAAGAGATTTGATCGGCTGCGCGGAACAAACCGGCCAGCATTGGCTGGATGCCGAACTGCATCGTGTTCGTGGTGAGCTTTTGTTACGTAGTGACCCGCCGAACGTTTCCGCCGCCGAAGATGCCTTCAATAGAGCCCTGGAAGTCGCTCGAAGCCAACAGACGAAGACTTTCGAGCTGCGCGGCGCACTTGGACTTGCGCGCCTTTACATCGCAGATGGCCGAGCGGCGGTCGCATCCGGGGTGCTCGCGCCAGTCCTCGTCGATTTCGAAATGAGACAAGATCTCCCCGAAGTGGAAGAAGCGCAGAAGCTGCTCAAGCACAGGCATTAGCCAGGCTGCTATTCTCTTGAAACCGTGTTTCCGCTATTCCATCCTTCCGTCATGGCGTAGACCTCCGTCTTCCTTTTCGCATCGGCGGATTGCCTTACGGCTGAAGTCGTCCGAAGTTTCAATCGTTTGACTCCGGTCCAGTCCTGGCGGGAAAAGATTTCGCTTCGCGCTTGTGCGGGAAGATGTTTGACACTGGCGTCTTGCCGATTGGCCGCGGCGTGGGGATCCCGGCGTTCGCCGCGACGACGGCGTTGAAATTACCCCGCGCTCCCGCTGCGCAGCGCGCTCTCGAACTTCTCGCCGAACTCGCCGAGTTCATCGGAAGCGATGTCGCTGACTGCCCAGAAGTTCAGACCGCGTTCGCTCCAGCGCCGGATGTTGAAACCCTGCAGCGTTTCGATTTTGGCGGCGCGGCGTTCGGTGCTGGCGGTTTGCGCCACGAACAGGTTGATGACGTGCGAGCGGCGGCGGTAGACGATGGCGCCGATCGGGCGAATGTCGACGTAATCGAGCCGGCCGCCGATCAGGGTAAAACCCTGCGCGGTGAGGTCGACCACCGGCGGCGCCACGTCGAGCTTGCCGTTGAACCACGGTTTGACCGTGTGCTGGTCGGTCGACAATACGTCGGTGAGATGTCCCGCCTGCAACGAGCGCAGATGCGCCGACACCACCTCGGACTGGATGCGCGCCTCGTCGTCGCTACGCAGCACGATGGCGACGAGGCCGGTGGCGGCGATCGTCGAGACCGCGGATCCAAGCGCAAAGCCCTTGAGCACCGCGCGCCGGCTCGGCGCCTTGGTTTGCGGCAACGAGGCCTCGATGCGCCGGCGCAGTTCCGGCGGCGCCTTGAAGCCTACATCGGCGGCAGCGACGGCCTGGCTGATGTCGCGGTAGTCCCGCAGCAGCGCCGCGCAGCGCGGGCAGGTCGCGATATGGTTCTCGACCTCGCGCGCGTGGCCGGCGTCGAGTTCGCCGTCGATCAGCGCGTGCAGCAGGATTTCAGCCTCGTCGCAGGTCATTTCAGTGACTCCTGTTCCGCCAGCCATGCCGATCGCAGCAAGGCGCGGGCGCGCGCGAGGCGGGACATCACGGTGCCGACGGGCACTTCGGCGACATCGGCGATCTCGCGGTAAGACAAGTTCTGGATTTCCCGTAAGACAAAGGTCTCCCGGAACGGTTCGGCCAGGGCCGCGACCAGCCGCCGGATGGTGTCGGTGTCGAAGCCGCGCACCATCTGGGTTTCAGGCGTTTCCTGCGCTTCGTGCCAGAGCGGCGCTTGCGCGGCGTCATCCGGCAGGTCGTCGATGGTCGTGGCCGGTGAATTCGCGCGCCTTGCATATTCGGCGCGGCAGACATTGCGCAGGATCGCAAACAGCCAGGGTCTTATGGCCGGCCCGCGATAACTATCGAAGTGTTTGAGGGCGCGCAAAAAACATTCCTGCACCGCGTCCTCGGCCTCGGTGGCGTCGCGGAGCAAATAGCGCGCCAGCGTATAGACGTCGTCGAGATACGGCAGCGCCGCGTCGCGAAAGCGCCGTGCCTTCTCGGGATCGTTATCCGGAGCGTCGACCGGCATCGCCTGTTGCCCGGCTCTTGCAGAAGCTGTTGACGCCCGGCCGGTCGCCATCCACCGGCCGGGCATCGCAGTGATGCCTTGGTTTCGCTCGCTACTCAACCTTGATCATCCCGGTCATATGCGGGTGCAGCGAGCAAAAATACCTGTAATCGCCCGCTGACGTGAACGTGAACGAGAAGCTGTCGTCGGTATCCAGCGTTTTCGACCTGAACTTGCCCGCGGAGACCACCGTGTGCGGAATGTCATCGCGATTCTTCCAGGTCACCGTCGTGCCGACCTTCACGTTGAGCTGTTGCGGCTCGAAGGTGAAATTGTCGATCATGACCGCCGTCTCCTCGGCGCGAGCCGCACTGAGGCGCAGGGAAATGGCCGCAGCGACGGCAAGGCTGCCAAGGCTGCGGCGAGTTACGGACACCATCACCAGTTTCCCTTCAGCCCTGCAGCGGCGTGTCGATGATCGCGAGCCTCTGCTCGCCGGGCTTGAAGTTGATGCTGGCCACGCCGAGCAGCGTGCGCAGCTTGTCGTCGGCCACCTTCATCGGCCCGGGCGAGGGCGCGCTGCCCGGCGCCGGCTGCGGGAATGCGGTCGAGCGCGCGGTGTGGAAGGTGACGTTACCTTCGACCTTCTGCATTACCTGGTGGATGTGGCCGTTCAGCACCGTGACCGAACCAAAGCCCTTGAGGTAGTCGAGCGCGCGCGCGCCGTCCTCGGTGCCCCAGCCCCAGGTCGGATACACCGTCCACAGCGGGATGTGCGCGAACACCACGATCGGCGTCGATTTCGAACGGCCCTTGAGATCGTCCTCCAGCCATTCCAGCTGCTCGGAGCCGAGATTGCCGAGGCCGCCGGCCTTGAGGTCGACCACGTTGACGAGGCCGATGAAGTGGACGCCGTTGGCGTCGAACGAATACCAGCCGGCGCCCTTGGTGCCTTTGCCGTAGCGTTCCTTGTAGAGCTTGACCTCTTCATCGATGAAATCGTGTTCGCCGGGCACGTAGTGCACGTCGAGCTTGGCCTGCGAAATGATGCGTTCGGCGTTATCGAACTCGGCCGCCTTCGACAGATGGGTGATGTCGCCGGTGTGAATCATGAACGACGGCTTTTTCGGAATCGCCTTGATCTGGTTGATGGCTTCCTCGAGCGTGCCGATCGCGTTCGGATTGGCCGGTTTGTCGAAGCCGACATGGCTGTCGCTGATCTGCAGGAATGTCAGGCCGGCCGGCTCGGCGGCCTGCGCGGAGCCGACCAGGCCGAGCGAGCGGGGCACGCCGCCGGAAATGGTCCAGAGCACGCCGGTGCCGGCCCAGGTCATGCATTCCAGCACGCGGCGGCGGCTGACGCCGTGGCCGTGGTCATCGTGGT
>JBAQER010000833.1:0-9732 GCA_049286845.1 Bradyrhizobium sp. | reverse complement strand
CCGTGCGCTCCGGCGCCTGCGTGACCAATAAGGCCAAGGATCTGCCGGCAGTGATGGTCGAGCGCTTCGGCGATGCGGCCGGCTACGTCGGAAGGCCGCGCACCGCGGCGGCGGAGTAGGCAGACGGACTTGTTTCAGGAGTATGTTAAGGTCGTTGTTGTGCGGAATGTAACACATGCAAGATGACGATCCCGCCTGCCGCCTCGTCAATCGCATAGAAAATCAAGAACGGATAGCGCACGACAGCGAGGACGCGAACGCCTGCTTCATCGGTAAGGTGGCCAACAAGTGGGAACTCTTCAAGCAATTCTGTTAGGGCCTCGATCCGCTGTACGACAGCGACGGCGGCCGATCGGCTATTTTGATGAATATACGAGAAAATGTCGTCCAGTTCGGAAAGGGCGGTTTCCGACCAGCGAACCTTCATCCACGGTAGCGATTAAACACCGCTGCGACGGCGTCGTCGCTTGCGAGTTTTCCTTCGCGCATCTCTGCCAAGCCGCGACGCACGGCCACGCGCTCGGACTCACTCAGGCGGTATGTGCCGAGGTGCTTGTTTTCGATGTTCGCAACCGACCTGACGAACTCTTCCTGAGCCTCTTCAGGCCAAGTCGAGACGCGTTCCAGCAAGATTTCGAGACCTTGTCGTGTCATCGCAACAACTTAACAGATATTCCGTGCTTCCGCATCCAATTTTCGGCCTCCTACAGCGGCATCCTGCGATACTCCCGGTTGGCGAGACTCGCTTCCTCCAGATCGAGATCGCGCTCGATCCGCCGCCGGATCTCGTCGGTGATCTTGCCGTCGCGCAGCAGGAGGTGGATGAACTTGCGTTCCGCCGCGATCAGCTCCCGCGTCAGGTCGGTGCCATCAGCCGAGACATCGTGCCGGTCGGGATCGAGGGTGTCGGGCAATTGATTGGCGCGGGTCTCATGCCGCGCCCGCAACAACTTGACCACCTCGTCGGTCAATTCGCGGTCGTCGGTCATGGCGTCGAGCGACTTCAGCGCGGCGCCGAGCGCTTCGCGCCGGGCCGCGATTTCGGATTCGCGTTCCCTTGCATGTTCGTCGCGTCCGTCGCGCGCGACGCCGAGCCATCGCACCACCGGCGGCAGCCCGAGCCCCAGTCCGACCAGCGTGATCAGGATGACGCCGAACGAGACGAACAGGATCAAGTCGCGATAGGGAAAGCCCTCGCCGCCCGGCAGCGCGAACGGCAGCGCCAGCGCCGCCGCCAGCGATACCGCGCCGCGCACGCCGGTGAACGCGACCACGAACACCGTGCGCCAGGACGGCATCGGATCGCGTGCGCGCAGGCGCCGGCTCATCAGTCGCGGCAAATAGGTGGCGGGATACACCCAGGCGAAACGTGCAACGATGACGATCGCGGCCACCAGCAAGGTCGCGAGCAGGATATCCCCAAGCGGAAACGCCTTCGATTTCTCGAACAGCAACCGCATCTGGAATCCGGTCAGCAGGAACAACAGGCCCTCGATCAGGTAGATCACGAGGTCCCAGAAGAAGATGCCCTGCAGCCGCGTCGCCGAGGAGATCAGCAGCGGCCCGTTCCAGCTCATATAGAGCCCGCAGGCGACGGTTGCGATCACGCCGGAGCCGCCGAAATGCTCGGGGATCCAGTAGGCGATGTAGGGCGTGATCAGCGACAGCGTGATCTCGACCTGCGGATCGCGGGCGCGGTGGCGCATGCGCAAGGCGAGCCAGCCGATCGCGGCGCCGAACAGCACCTCGCCGGCGACGATGAGCGCAAAGGTGCCCGCAGCCTTCGGCAGCGAAAACATCCCGGTCGAGATCGCCGCCACCGTGAACCGATACAGGATCAGCGCGGTGGCGTCGTTCGCCAGCCCCTCGCCCTCGAGGATGACCAGGATCCGGCGCGGCAGCCCGAGCTTGCGGGCGATCGCCAGCGGCGCCACCACGTCAGGGGGTGCGACGATGGCGCCGAGCAGGAAGCCGACGCTCCACGGCAGCCCGATCAGGTAATGCGTCGCCGCCGCCACCGCGAAGGCCGTGAAGATCACGCAGCCGACCGACAGCAGGACGATGATGCGCAGATTGGTTTTGAATTCGCGCCAGCTCATGGCGACGCTGGCCGAATAGATCAGCGGCGGCAGGACCACCAGCAGCACCAGTTCCGGCGGCAATTCCACGGTCGGCATGCCCGGCACGAAGGCGAGCACGATGCCGGCCAGCAGGAGCAGGATGGCCGGTGCGACGTTGATCCGCCGCGCCAGCAGCGCGGTGCCCGCCAGCACCGCGAGCAGAATCAGAAAAATCTGGAATCTGGCTTCCACGTCCTCTAAATCCTCTGCCCCCTCAATTCGCCCGGAAGGCGAGCAAGGTCAATCCGGCCGGACGGGAGGCGCGGGACCGGTTGTGATCGGCGCGAGCATGGGCGGCTGAGCGGATCTAATCGCGCAGATCGTAGCGATAGGATTTCGAGACGATCTGCCAGCCGTCCTTGAGCTTCATCGCCACCAGATAGTCGGTGAAATAGCGCGGCGGCAACTGGCATCGCACTTTGATGAAGGCGGTCGAATCGTCGGAGTGGTCGATGGTCACGATGAAATCCTCGCGCGGCTTGCCTTCTGCCTTCGCCGACGGCCGTTTGCGCACGCGATCGAGCCAGTCGGGCACGGTAAGGACCTGCAACTCTCCCTTTTCCAGCCAGCGCAGGTCGGCGGAAGGGTGGAAGATCGCGCCGAGCTTGTCGGCGCTGCCTTCATAGAGCCCGTCGAAATACTGCTGGACCACGGCTTCGACACTGGAACGGTCATGACTCACGGTGGGTGCTCCCTTGCTGATTTTAGTCATTCCGGGATGCGTGCAGCGCAGACCCGGAATCCAGAAATTATTGGCGCGAGACCCCGGGTTCGCGCGCTCTGCGCGCGCCCCGGAATGACGGCCGGCGGCGCTACACCGCACATGCCGGACGCCTCCATCTCGATAACGACATCGTGAGCATCCGGCGCAGGATCGGGGAGCCGCATCGGCTCCAGTTCGCGTTCGCCGGCAAACACCACGCCGAGCATCGCCTGCTCCGTTTGTTCTTGCTTGTGGATCGATATTGGACGGAAAAACGTGATTGGCAAAGGGCGAACCGATAGCGATCTGGCGGCACTAATGACAAGCTGTTCCGTCACTTGTCCTCGCCTCGGCCGCCGGTGCCGGTCGGCACCCGCAGCGTGATCTGGCTCACAGGGGCCGGGGCAGGCTGCTGGTAGGAATGATCAGCTGTGCTAGTATGACCATAGGTGTCGCGATGAATTCGCCTGGATATTCAAAATTGCGCCGGTTTTTCCTCGCCGCAGCATTGCTGCTGGTGTGCCAGCCGGCTTTCGCCGAAAAGCGCGTCGCGCTGGTGCTCGGCAATTCGGCCTATCAGAACGCGGCGCGGCTGACGAATCCGGTCAATGACGGCGCCACCATCGCGGCCACGCTCAAGGCCGCCGGTTTCGAAGTCGTCGATTCCCGCCATGACCTGCCGGCAGCCGAGACGCGCCGGGCGCTGCGCGATTTCGCCGACCGTGCGCGCGATTCCGACATTGCGGTGGTCTATTACGCCGGCCACGGCCTGGAAGTGGACGGCACCAATTACCTGATCCCGGTGGATGCGAAACTGGAGCGCGACACCGACGTCTTCGACGAGGCGCTTTCGCTGGACCGCGTGCTGGTGGCGATTGAACCCGCCAAGCGCTTGCGGCTGGTGATCCTCGACGCCTGCCGGGACAATCCGTTTTCACGCAACATGAAACGCACCGTGGCATCGCGCGCGATCGGGCAGGGGCTCGCCAAGATCGAGCCGACCAGCCCGAACATGCTGATCGCCTATTCGGCCAAGGCCGGCTCGACGGCGGCGGATGGCGACGGCAAGAACAGCCCGTTCACGATGGCGCTGGCCAAGCACCTGACGACGCCGGGGCTGGATGTGCGCCGAGCGTTTGGTTTCATTCGCGACGACGTGCTGAAGAATACCAGCAACCGGCAGGAGCCGTTTGTCTATGGCTCGCTCGGCGGCGAAGACGTGCCGCTGGTGCCGGCCAAGCCCGTCGCCGCCCCGGTTCCCGCGCCCAATCCGCAGGCGGAAGCGCGCCGCGACTACGAACTGGCGCTGCAGATCGGCAACAAGGACGCGCTGAACGCCTTCCTCGTGCAATATCCCGAAGGTTTCTACGCCAGCCTCGCCAAGATCCAGCTCGCCAAGTTTGCAGCGGAAGAAGCCCGCGTCGCCGCCACCGAAAAGGCGCGGCTGGCCGAACAGGAGCGGGCGCGGCTGGCCGCCGAGGGCGCGCAAAAGACTCAGCAGGTCAAGGCCGAGGCGGACGCCAAGGCGGCCGAGCAGGCCAGGATCGCCGCGGAAAAAGCCAAGCAGGTTGCGCAGGAGCAGGCCGCCGAGGCCGAGCGCAACCGTGCCGCCACCGAAAAGACCGCAGGGACTCCGCCGGCGGCCGAAAAGGCGACAAACCTCGCCTCGCTCAACACCGGGCCTTCGCCGGCGGACCTGACAAAATCCGTGCAGACCGAATTGCGCCGCGTTGGCTGCCTGGCCGCCGCGGCCGACGGCGATTGGAACGCGGCGTCGCAACGTTCGATGGCGCTGTTCAACCGCTATGCCCGAACCAAATTCGACGCCAGGCTCGCAAGCCTCGATGCGCTCGATGCGATCAAGCTGAAGCCGTCGCGGGTCTGTCCGCTGGTATGCGAACATGGCTTCAAGGCCGATGGCGACCGCTGCAGCAAGATCGCTTGCGCGGAGGGCTCGTTCCTCAACGACGACAATGAATGCGAGAAGCGGCGCGGGAACAAGCCGGCGGCGAGGCGCGACGACGCCGCGCGTCCGCCGCGCGAAGCGCCTCGCCCGGAAGCCAGCGCTGCCAAGCCGCGATCCTCCGGCGGGCAAATCGTATGCGACAGCGTCGGCTGCCGTCCGGTCAAGTCCGGTTGCCACATCGAGTTCCGGACCACCGCGCAGGGCGGCCCTTATGAAGGCGGCGGCGGTAACGTGCAGATTTGCCGCTGAACGTCATTCCGGTTTCGATGCGGAGCCTGTCATCGGGCCACGCTTCACGCTGACCCGCCGGCATCGCCCCGGAATGACGGTTCTCCCAACTAGATCGCGCTCCCGGCGATATTGACCATCAGCGCGACCAGTGCGGTATTGAACACGAAAGAGACGATGCCGTGCGCGGTCGCGGTGCGGCGGATGGTCCGGTCGGTGACGCCGACGTCCGAGACTTGCGCCGTCATTCCGATCACGAATGAAAAATAGACGAAATCCCAGTAGTCGGGACCCTCGTCATCGCGGCCCTTTGGAAAGTCGAGGCCACCGGGTTTGCCGCGATAAAATTCGTGCGCGTAATGCAGCGCGAAGGTGGTGTGTACCGCCGCCCAGGAAAGCGCGATCGTCACCGTCGCCAGCGCCAGTTCAGACGCGCCGCGGTGCGAAGAGCCGAGTTCGAGCACGATCGCGGCGATGCTGGCGAATGCTCCGAGCGCCGTCACCAGCAGGATCAGGAAGCGGCCGTCGTCCTGCAGGATCGCATTGCGGCGGATATGCCCGTGATCGCAGCGAAACATCATGATGTAGGCGAGCACCAGATAAGACGCTGCGAAGACGTCCCAGCCGATCAATAGCCGCGTCACCTGCCGCAGCGAATCCGGCAGCAGGAAGAACGCCGCAATTCCGAGCGCGATCGAAAGGAAGGTGCGCGGCCGCGCATAGACGACGCGGACCGGCGCCGGCATCTTCCTGAACCAGGCAACAAGCTCGTCGAGTTCCTGCTTGGCCGCCGGCACGTCAGTTCTTGCGGTCGGCGACGAACCGCGCCGCCGCACGCAGCACGTCGCCCTTGGCACCGAAGATCGAAAGCGCGGAGTCGGCCTTGGCCAGGAGATCGCGCACGCGCTGTTTGGCGCCGTCGATCCCGAGCTGGGTGACGAAGGTGGTCTTGCCCAGTGCCGCATCCTGTCCGGTCTGCTTGCCGAGCGCGGCCGCGTCGCCCTCGACGTCGAGCAGATCGTCGGCGATCTGGAACGCCTCGCCCAGCGCGCGGCCGTAATCGTCAAGCGCCTGGTATTGCGCTGGCGTGGACTGGCCGAGGATCGCGCCGGCGATGCAGCCGTAGCGTAACAGCGCGCCGGTCTTCATCTGCTGCAGCCGCGCGACGTCGACCGGCTCGCGGTCGCCGAACCGGCCTTCGCCGGCGAGGTCGAGCATCTGGCCGCCGACCATGCCGCCGATTCCCGACGCCCGCGCCAGCGCGCGGGTGAGCAGCAGGCGCACGGTCGGGTCGTTGTGGAGTTCGTCGCGGGTGATGATGTCGAAGGCGAGCGTCAATAGCCCGTCGCCGGCCAGGATCGCGGTGGCGTCATCGGTCTTCTTGTGCAGCGTCGGCCGGCCGCGGCGCAGATCGCTATTGTCCATCGCGGGCAGGTCGTCATGGATCAGCGAATAGCAATGGATGCATTCGAGCGCGGCGCCGGCCAAGAGTGCTGCCTCGCGCGGCACGCCGAACACGGCCGAACTCTCGACCACCAGGAACGGCCGCAACCGTTTGCCGCCGCCGAGGCTGGAATAGCGCATGGCCTCCATCAGCCGCTTCGGCCGCGCGATTTCGTCTGGCAGCAGCGTGTCGGACAACAGCTTCGCCAGCAGGGCTTCGGTATCCTCTGCGGTCTGGTCCAGTCGTTTCGCAAAGTCGGTTGCAGTGGCGGTCGTCATCAAGGAAGCTCCGGGGAATGGCCCTACGTCGATTTGGCCGGACAATCGTTGATGGCACCGGCTTCGTCAATTCCACCGGCGGGGTCGCGGCGCCTTAAAAGCGCTGGAAAAACCGGGATTTATCCTTGAGATATCCCCCAATGCCGGCTCCTTCGCCGCCTTTTGCCCTAACCCTTGCGCGTATTCTGCTCGCAAAACCGATGTCCAATTTTGCGGAATACGCGCTGAACCAGAAACGTCAGATTTGCGCATTGCCCGAAATCTGCTGCTGATCGTGCTGGCCGTAATGTTGCTGCCGTACCTGCTGGCGCCGCTCTATCGCGCCGGCCATCCGGTCTCGACGCTGATGGCCTGGCGCTGGGTCAAAGGTGCGCCGGTGTCGCGGCAATGGCTCGATTTCAGGGCGATTTCGCCAGCGCTGCCGCGCTCGGTGGTGGCGTCCGAGGACGCCAAATTCTGCAGTCATCGCGGCATCGACTGGGACGCGCTGCGCGACGTGATCGACGACGCGGAGGACGGCGAGGTGGCGCGCGGCGGCTCGACCATCACCCAGCAGGTGGCGAAAAACCTGTTCCTGTGGCCGGGCCGCAGCGTGGTCCGCAAGGCTCTGGAGATCCCGCTGGCGATGTGGATTGATCTGGTGCTGCCGAAGCAGCGAATCCTGGAGATTTACCTCAACATCGCCGAATGGGGGCCGTCCGGCCGGTTCGGGGCCGAGGCAGGGGCTACCTACGCCTTTGGCCATCCCGCCTCCAGCCTGTCGCCACGGGAAGCCGCGCTTTTGGCGGCGATCCTGCCCAATCCTGTCAGGCGCAGCGCCCGCAATCCCGGTCCTGGCGTCCGCCGTCTGGCCGGGACCTACGTGGCCCGGGCGCAGGCCCCCGCCCTGCAACGATGCTGGAGCGAAAATCGCGCTTTTTGAGCCATTTGGGCGTATTTTGAACCTAGCTTTGGCGCACCCCTTCCTCTATAAGCGCGGCCTTATCGGCATTTCAGCTCGTGGCCCAAAAGCGCTTGAGCGGTCCGCCCACGGACGATGCCTCCGACAACACCCCTAGAGGACACCGACATGGCCGTTCCCCGTAGAAAAACATCGCCCTCGCGGCGTGGCATGCGCCGCTCGGCGGACGCGCTGAAGAAGCCGACCTATGCCGAGGACAAGGATTCCGGCGAATTGCGCCGTCCGCACCACCTCGACCTGAAGACCGGCATGTACAAGGGCCGGCAGGTGCTGAAGGCCAAGAAGGAATCCTGACCGGGGCGGCAGGCGGCAGGCCGAAACGGTCCTGCCTGCCTGAATTCGGCCAACGCGTGAGGTGAGACGATTTCCTGCGGCGGACCGGGCGGTCCGCCTGAAAGCGCCTTGATTTTCTTGCCTGGAAAGAAGGCCTCGCCGATGTCGATGATCGGTTTTCCGCTTCTCCTGATTCCGCTCGCGATCTACAACATCATCGTCTTCCTGATGCCCGGCGTTTCCTTCGCCGATCCGGTTCTGAAGCTGACGCTGATGTCCGACGTCGATTGGCCGGTGAACCTCAGCGATATGCTGCTGGCTCTCAGCGTCTTGATGCTCATGTTCGAGGTCATCAAGGGCGCGCGCCCGGGCGCGAAATATCTCACCGATCATTTGTTGTCGCTGGTCGTGTTTGGCGCCGCGGCCGCCGAGTTCTTGCTGTGGCCGAAATTCGGTACCTCGACCTATTTCCTGCTGACCCTGCTCGCGCTGGTGGATTTCCTGTCGGGCGTTGCGCTGCGGACGCGGCGCGGGACGCAGGTGGCGTCAGCTCCCGCGGTCTCGCGGCGGGGTGCGCGAGAGGCCGAAACCGCTGCGCCCGAACCTCCGTTCGAACCTCAGTCTGCGCCGGCTCCTTCAGCGGCAGCGCCGGCCGCCGAATCCATGCCCCTCGATCGCGCCGAGCCGAAAATCGCGCATCCGGAGGTTACGACGCACGCGCCCTCGCCGGAGGTTACGTCCCCGGGATTGCAGCCGGGTGACGGTTCGCACCCGTCGCCGGACACGCCGCGCTAGCTCTCGGGCTTAGATGGTTTGCCGGGTCCGGATGCCCGCCACCCGGGCCTGGATCTGGACCTGGCGCTGGCTCGCGCTGTAGGCGGCCCGCGCGTCGGTGGCCGTTGCCCGCCGCAAGCCGCGGGTCTGCGGGGCGTACTCGGCGGTGGCCAGCAGTTGGGTGACAAAGGTCGAGGTCGGCCGGGAGGGCGGCTGGCTGGCGGTCCTCGTCCATTCGGTCCGCTGGACCATCGGAACAAGCGCGACACAGGCGGGCCTGGCGTCGGCAACGCCGCCGTCATTTGCCGTCTGCTCTGGTCGACCGTTGCTTGACATTGCAGATCGAAATCCGGCTGAACTGTCACGTTTTGGGACGTGACGCCCTTTCCGATTTCTTCATCGCAAGGGCCATGCCGGAGCTCGCCGATTTGTTCCTGGTGGCCTCACAACGTGGTTTCCGAATTGTTCATGAACTTTGCGCGAGGCCATTTCCCGACGAAGTGGAGCCGGTTTGCCGCAGGAAAATGCTCTCCTTTAATGATTCGCACGTATTCTGATCGCGAAACCGGTCCCCACTCTGGCGGAATATGCGCTGGTCGGGGGCAAAACAGGCACTATCCTTTAAGGCAGAGAATCACCCGGCAGTGTCCCGGAACGAGGCGCCCGTGAAACCCGTTGCTCCGCAAGCTTCCACCATCCTCGCTTCGCTCGGCCAGGCGGCCTTCGTCTGGGACATCGCCACCGACGCCATTGTCTGGAGCGATCACTTGACCTCGGTTTTTCCGGATATTCCGGCCGAGACGCTGGCCAGCGGCGCCGAGTTTTCCAAGCTGATCGAGCCGGCGCGCACGATCCGGTCGGACGCGCTGGGCCATACGCCGCCGGCGCGCGGCGGCGCTTTGCCATGTCGAGTGTTTCATGGGCGCGGTTGATCGCCTCGTCGGCGTTGTGCGCATAGCGCGGCACGCTGACCGCGCCGATCGAC
>JBAQER010000832.1:0-6335 GCA_049286845.1 Bradyrhizobium sp. | reverse complement strand
GGCGGGGGGGGGCTCACTCCACGAATGCCGATCCCGAGAGAGCCCCCACCCCAGCCCGCCCCCGCAAGCGGCAGAGGGAGCGCACTGTGCATCGGTTCTCACATTGCGCCCCCACTCGGCCAATGGCCGACATGGCAAAGGAACTCTGAACAAAATCGTTCGTTTACGATCGATTAAGCTTTCTCAGATATGACTTGCACTGTCCTTGTTTGGACACCGAGTGGCTCCTGTCCACTCTGTTTGACGCCTCCCTGTTATCAACTTCAAAAGCCGCCGGAAACGGCGGCTCTTTTTTGGCGTCTCGGTACCTCACTGGAAACCATAAAAGCGCTTGCGGCTGGACTCTCGCCCGGCGGGGCGTAATGATTTGTTCATCATAAGCCGGCGGCTGGTTCCAAGCATTCCAGCCCGGCAGAGTAATCAGTTGCGTGAGGCGTTAACCATGTCAGACCGTTCGCAAGGCGAAACCGCTCTCGTTCAGTTCAGCGAGAGGCTGACCAATTCTGCGGCGTTCGGCACCCTGTTCCGCGAAGGCATGGATCTGGTCGAGGAGACCGCCGCCTATCTCGACGGCGTCGGCCGTGCCGAGGCCAAGGCGCTCGACCGCGCCGTCAGCCTCATCTATGCCACCGAAAGCATGCGGCTGACCACCCGCCTGATGCAGCTGGCGTCGTGGCTGTTGCTGCACCGCGCGGTCAAGGAAGGCGAGATGACGCTGTCCCAGGCCAACCGCGAAAAGACCAAGGTCAAGCTCTCTGCCGCCGATCCCGGCCCGGGCGACATGATCGAAAAGCTGCCGCAGCAATTGCAGGACCTGATCGCCCGCTCGATGACGCTGCAGAGCAAGGTCCGCCGCCTCGATATCACCATCCATACGCCGGCCGTGGAACGCGCCGCGATCGGCAATCCGCTGGTGCCGCAGCTCAACCGCCTGAAGGCGGCGTTCGAGCGCCAGAGCGGCTGACGCTGGATCGCCGACCGCGCGTGCGCCGGGCCTTGCGCTCCGATCGCCGCCACAATTTGAGCCGGCCTTGCTGACCCCGTTTTCCATCGTGCTGGTGCTGGCGGCCGCGTTCCTGCACGCGAGCTGGAACGCGTTGCTGCGCGGCGGCGCGGATCGCGCCCAGTCGATGCTGATCATGAACGTCGCGGTCGGCGTCGCGGGCATCGGCATGATGGCGTTCGCCGGCCTGCCGTCCCTGGCGAGCGCGCCTTACGTGCTGGCCTCCGGTTTGATTCACCTGGTCTACAACGCGTTGTTGGTGCGGATGTATCGCAGCGGCGATCTCGGCGAGACCTATCCGGTCGCGCGCGGCTCCTCGCCGGCGCTGATCGCGCTCGGCGGCAGCCTGCTCGCGGGCGAGTGGATGAACCTGATCGGCAGCGTCGGCATCGGCCTCGTCTGCGCGGGGATTTTCATGCTCGCCGCCGTGAAGGGACGGTTGCATGCGATGAACCTGCCGGCGGCGCTGGCGACCGGCGTCAGCATCGCTGCCTACACCATTGTCGACGGGCTCGGCGTACGGGCTTCCGGCAACTGGTTCGCTTATACCGGAGCCATGTTCGCGTTCTTCCTCGCCGTGCCGCTCTGGTATCTGGCGCGGGGCCGCCGCGCGGTGTTCGCGGTGTCGGTGGCGGAAGCCGGCAAGGCGGCCAGCGGCGGGCTGATTTCGCTCGCGGCCTATGGCGCCATCATCTGGGCGATGCAGGCAAACGCCATGGGCGCGGTGTCGGCCTTGCGCGAAACCAGCGTGGTGTTCGCCGCACTGCTCGGAGCCGCGTTTCTGGGCGAGCGCCTGACGGGCTGGCGGATCGCCGCGTGCTGCATCATTGCGGTCGGGGCTGCATGTGTCGGCTAGCGGTTCTGAGCGGCCAGACCCAACGAAAAACGCCCCGGCGCTAGCCGGGGCGTTTTGGGATTGGGTTCAAGCGGCAAGGCCCGAGGGGCCTCACTCCTTCTTGAGGAAGCCCGAAAATTTCTTCTGGAACCGGGACACGCGGCCGCCGCGGTCGAGCATCTGCTGGGCGCCGCCGATCCAGGCCGGGTGCGACTTGGAGTCGATATCGAGGTTCAGCTTGTCGCCTTGCTTGCCCCAGGTGGAACGCGTCTGGTACTCGGTACCGTCGGTCATAACGACCGTAATCATATGATAATCCGGATGAATTTCGGCTTTCATGGCAATTCCTTCGGCGCGCCGGCGCCTGTCTTTCGAATGGCTGTGGGACGGATTTGGGCCGCTCTATAACGCAGCAAAGCCCCTAAAACAAGCCAAGTACCGCCCCAAAAAAGCAGGATCCTGCATTAGTATCTTCCCGGATTTGCCAGCGTTGGCGGGTGGGCCTATCTGGGGGCTGGCAAAGCGATTGGTCCGGATCTCATGAGCGCAGTGGAACGGCTTGAGCAGCGGCGTGGCGAGACGCCGCCACCGCGCGATTTGGCGGCCGGCGAGGCCCCCTCCATCGAGGCAGAGCTGACGGAGCTGCCGGCCAAGAGCCGGGCGCGGCTACGCCCGCTGCTGGCGCTGGCGCCCTATGTGGCGCGCTACCGCGGCCGCGCCATGCTCGCCTTCGTTGCGCTCACCATCGCGGCGATCACGACCCTGCTGGTGCCGATCGCGGTACGGCGGATGATCGACTTCGGCTTCACGCCCGAAGGCATCGCCATGATCAACTCCTATTTCAGCGTGATGATCGCGGTGGTCGCGGTGCTGGCCGGCGCCAGCGCGGCGCGGTTCTACCTGGTCATGACCATCGGCGAGCGCATCGTCGCCGATCTCAGGCGCGACGTGTTCGCCCATCTGATTTCGCTATCGCCGGCCTTCTTCGATTCCTCGCGCAGCGGCGAACTGATCTCGCGGCTGACTGCCGACACCACCCAGATCAAATCAGCCGTCGGCGCATCGGTATCGATCGCGCTGCGCAACCTGATGCTGTTCATCGGCGCCACCGCGATGATGGTGATCACGAGCCCCCGGCTGTCGGGCCTGGTGCTGCTGGCGATCCCGGTGATCGTGATTCCGCTGGTGGCGTTCGGGCGCTGGGTGCGGCGGCTGTCGCGCAACGCCCAGGATACGCTGGCGGATGCGACGGCGTACGCCTCCGAACTGGTCGGCGCGATCAGGACCGTGCAGGCCTATACCAGCGAGCGGCTGGCCAATGCGCGGTTCGGCGGCGAGGTCGAACAGGCCTATGAAGCGGCGCGCAGTTCGACCCGGGCCCGCGCGGTGCTCACCGCGGTCATCATCTTCATCGTGTTCTCCAGCGTGGTGGCGATCCTGTGGGTCGGGTCGAACGATGTGCTGACCGGCTCGATCAGCCCCGGCCGGCTCGGCCAGTTCGTGCTGTATGCGGCGTTCGCCGCCGCCGGCCTCGGACAGCTCAGCGAAGTCTGGGGCGAGTTGTCGGCGGCGTCAGGGGCCTCGGAACGCCTGTTCGAAATCCTTCGCGTCAAATCGGCGATCGCAGCACCGGCATTGCCGCTGGCTCTCCCGGCGCCGGCGCGCGGCGACGTCGGTTTCGACAATGTCCGCTTCGCCTATCCGACCCGGCCGGATGCGCTCGCCGTCGACGGCGTTTCGCTCACCGTGCGCGCCGGCGAGAAGGTTGCGATCGTCGGCCCCTCGGGGGCGGGCAAGAGCACGCTGTTCCATCTGCTGCTGCGGTTCTACGATCCGGCGACCGGAACCATCTCGTTCGACGGCGTGCCGGTCAACGCGGCCGATCCGCAGCGATTGCGGGAGCGCATCGCGCTGGTGCCGCAGGAGTCCGTGGTATTCGCCGCCAGCGCGCGCGAAAACATCCGCTTCGGCCGGCCCGACGCCACGGATGCGGAAGTCGAGCACGCCGCCGGGCTGGCCCACGCCACCGAATTCATCCGCCGGCTGCCCGGCGGCTTCGAGGCGCAGCTCGGCGAACGCGGCGTGACGCTGTCGGGCGGCCAGCGCCAGCGCATCGCGATCGCGCGCGCCATCCTGCGCGATGCGCCGCTGTTGCTGCTCGATGAAGCGACCTCATCGCTGGATGCGGAATCCGAAACCCTGGTGCAGACCGCGCTGGAAGAGTTGATGCGCCACCGCACCACGCTGGTGATCGCCCATCGCCTCGCCACCGTGTTGTCCTGCGACCGGATCATGGTGATGGACCAGGGCAAGATCGTCGAGCAGGGCACCCACGCCGAACTGGTCGCCGCAGGCGGGCTCTACGCCCGGCTGGCGCGGCTGCAGTTCGAGGGCGTGTAGACTCTTTCCCTCTCCCCTTGTGGGAGAGGGTGGCACGGACGCGCGAAGCGCGTTCGTGACGGGTGAGGGGTTTGCCTCCGCGGATAGAGACCCCTCATCCGGCGCGCTCAGGAGCGCAAGTGCGCTCCAAAGCGCGCCACCTTCTCCCAAAAGGGGAGAAGGGAAGAAGCGCGCTACGGCTTCCACACCATCTTCAGTATGCGTCGTTTCGACGCCGGGTTCACGTCCTCGCCGGCATGGGCAAAGCCGCTGCGCTCGTAGAAGCGGATCGCCCTGGCATTGTCGGCATTGACCAGCAGCGTTACGCCACCCGGCGACCTGCGCTTGGCTTCATCGACGAGGTCAGTGGCAAGCTTCGATCCCCAGTGGTCGGGGGCGACCACCAGCTGGTCGAGATAGCCGGCGGAATCGATGGTAACGAAGCCGACCATCGCCCCGGCCTGCTCCGCGACGATGATGGCGGCTTTCGGCACCAGCTCGTTGCGCCAGCGTTCGCGCCACCAGGCGACGCGCGCGTCAAAGTCGATCGAGGGATAGGCGATCCGCCAGGTCTCGAGCCACAGCGCGATGGCGGCGTCCTCGTCCTCGGCGCGATAGGGACGCAAGTGAAAGGGAGTGGTCATTCAAGCACAGGTGTCATGCCCGGACTTGATCCGGGCATCCATCTACTTCGTAAGAGTCGTTCTCGATGGATTGCCGGGTCAAGCCCGGCAATGACGATGTTTTTTTGGGAAGCTGTCACTCTCAGCGTTCCGTCAGCTTCAGCTCGATGCGGCGGTTGCGCCTGTAGGCGTCTTCGGTGGCGGCGGTGTCGAGCGGCTGGAACTCCGCGAAGCCCGCCGCGACCAGACGCTGCGCCGGCACGCCGAGCGAGATCAGATACTGCACCACCGAGATCGCGCGCGCCGACGACAATTCCCAGTTCGACTTGAACACGGGGCTGTTCAAAATCGGCCGCACGTCGGTGTGGCCGTCGACCCGCAGCACCCAGGCGATCTCGGCCGGAATCTGCTTGTCCAGTTCGATCAGCGCGGCCGCCAGCTTGTCGAGTTCGGCGCGGCCCTCGGGCAGCAGCAAGGCCTGTCCGGTGTCGAAGAACACTTCCGACTGAAACACGAAGCGGTCGCCGACGATGCGGATGTCGGGCCGGTTGCCGAGAATGGCGCGTAGGCGGCCGAAGAATTCCGAACGGTAGCGCGACAGTTCCTGCACCCGCTGGGCCAGCGCCACGTTCAGCCGCTGGCCGAGATCGGCGATCCTGCCTTGCGATTCCTTGTCGCGCTTCTCGGAAGCTTCCAGCGCTTCTTCCAGCGCCGCGAGCTGGCGGCGCAGCGCGCTGATCTGCTGGTTCAGTACCTCGATCTGCGCCAGTGCGCGCGACGACACCTGCTTTTCGGAATCCAGCGCCTTGTTGAGTTCACTGGCGCGGCCGGCGGCGTCGCTGCCGGCGCCGGCGAGGCCGTCATAGAGGCCTTTGATGCGGTCGCGCTCGCTCTCGGCCGACGCCAGGCCGGCGCGCAGCTGCGAGAGCTGGTCGTCGAGATTGAGCTTGCCGAGCTTTTCCAGCGACAGCATTTCGCTGAGCTGCGCCAGCTTGGCATTGAGCTGCTCCAGCGCCTTGTCCTTGCCGGTGACTTCCTGCGACAGGAAGAACTGCACCACCAGGAACACCGACAGCAGGAACACGATCGAGAGCACCAGGGTCGACAGCGCATCGACGAATCCCGGCCAGTAGTTGAATCCGGATTCGTTGCGGCGGGCACGGGCGAGGGCCATTCAGAATTCTCCGGTTAGCTCTTCTCGGGCTGACGCGCGATCCGCTCCAGCAGTTTCTTGATCTCGCGGTTCTGCTCGCCCTGGCCGTCGGCCCATTCGCGGATCATCTGCTGCTCGGTTCGCATATGCGTGACCAGGCCCTGAATGGCTTCGGCGAGGTTGGCCATCGCCGCGGTGGTGCCGCGGCTGGCGCCGCCTTCGTCCCGGGTCAGCCGCAACCGCTCGACGGCGGCCTGGAGTTCGCCGCCCGGGCCCATGCCGCCCTCGCGCGAATATTCGCGCACCGTGGAGGCCAGCCAGTCCTCGAGGTCGGTATAGAAG
>JBAQER010000831.1:0-2152 GCA_049286845.1 Bradyrhizobium sp. | reverse complement strand
GGTCGAGATTGTCATTGCGCTGTTTTGCGAATATCTCGGCAAGACGCGCCGCTGTGTTTACTTGAAAGGCGGGTGCGCCGAGGTCGCGCAAAACCGTGTAGTTACCCGTCTTATTCGCCTGATCGAGCGCGAGTAACGCTGATCGCACGAGGACCAACACCCCGTTTCGATCAATTTGGGCTGGCTTCGGCGCCGCCGGCTGCGACGACTTCTGATGAGTCTGCGCATTAGCCGGGTGCGGATGAACAGCAATAAGTCCGAGACAGGCAAGTATCGCGTATTTTAGTGTCAGCGATTTCACCAAGCGAATGTACCGCCGATCCGGCCGCCCACACCACCGCGCGCAAATCCAGCACCGATGGCGGCATTAGCTACGAAATTATTGCTGATCCGCATCTGCGCCATCCCTCCAAAGGCGTTCTCACCGCTAAAGTTGCCCCAATTGGCAGAGATCGCAAATTTCTTGTTGTCGGGTAACGCCGCACCCCCCATTGCGATCGCGACCGCCGCTCCTTCGAATGCTTTTCGAACATCGTAGTTCAGCGTTCTGACATTCGTCTCGAGATTGGTGACGCGACCGTCGAGCGCCGCAACTGAGGCCGCGCTGGCGATGCTTGCAGAACTGATCGTCGCTAGGTTGCCCCCGGAATCCGAGGTGACGAAGCTGACTGGCCCCGTCTGTGCGGCCAGGCTCGCCGCCGAGGTGAGGCCAGCAAGGGTGTAGGTGTTGGTCGTGGTTCCGATCGCTACTTGATTAGCCCGCGTAGCTGTCGCGCCAGTGCCGATGGCGGTCGAATTGTCTCCGCTTGCACTCGCGCCGAATCCCAATGCCGTGCTAGCCAGCCCACTGGCACTCGACTGCCCGCCGAACGCGGATGCCTCTATACCCGAGGCACTCGCGACGATGCCGACCGCGAGAGAATCGAATTGCGTCGCCCTGGCGCCGCCGCCGAGGGCCATGCTTTGTTGCCCGGTGGCTTGGCTCTGCGCTCCGAGCGCGACAGCAAAGCTGCCGTTCGCGATGGTCTGGAACCCCGGAAAGCCCGAGCCGATGGCGATGGCGTTTGAGCCGGTAGCCGTGGCTTGTGAGGTTCCTGGGCTCCCGCTGCCGATGGCGATCGTCCCCTGGCTGTTGGCCAAGCCGCCGATCGCAATTGCTCCGGAGCCAGCGGTTGCACTGTCGGCCCCGAGCGCGATTCCGTTGGTGCCGCTGGCACTGGCGCCGTCACCGAGCGCGATGGAACTGGCGCCGGTTGCAGTCGCCGCAGTGCCGTCGCTGCTGCTGGCCGCCAGCGACGCGGTTCCAGTTGCGGTGGCGTTATCCGTTGCCGCGCCGGCGCCGAAAATAACGCCGTCCGCTGCGGCCAGCGCCGGGCTGGCCTGGTTCAGGGCAATGGCACAAACAGCGCAGCCGGCCCACAAAGCCAGCCGATTTGGGCGAACACCTCCGCTACCGGAAATGGTGACAGTACTTTCCGGTATCGATGCAATGGGATTAGTCCAAACGGATTGATGCATGACCCCACCCCCCATTTATGAGCAGCCTAGTCCCGGTTCGCTGTTGGGGAGGAGTCCAAAAATCTGTTCCATGCGAGGAACAGGAAATCTGTTGCAAAGGTGATACAAGAGGGTCAGAGAGCCTGTCATTTGTTTGCGCTGGGCCCCATGCCAGCCCCCGCAGAAGCGGCTGCGGCGCGCCGTGAAATTCCCAGTATTGCAGAGACGGTGGCGATAGAACGAGAAGCCGCAGAGTGCATAAGGCCTCTCACCCAAATGTGAGCGGCTTGTTTCGACAACAGGTTCCATCGAAACGATTTTCCTCCATTTCCTCAACGGGATGTCACAATGCACGGCAACGTGCATATTTCGCCAGCAGCAGTGTTCCATTGAACCTTGCATCAAGCTGTCGAACGAACCTTCGTGTGGAAGGAAACCGGAGGTTTCCCATGAAGCATCTGATCATATCTGCAATTGCGGCCGTTGCCGTTCTCACTACTGCAACAACCATGCTGTCGTCGTACTCACCTTCGACCGAGCGTCATGCCGTTGGCACAGTCATAGGTCATTGTAAGAATTTCCACAGCCTGGCCGGGACAAAAGCTTCCGAGCTGTTGCCTTACTGAGCGTAAGACAACTTCCGAAAAGTGCCCGA
>JBAQER010000830.1:0-4259 GCA_049286845.1 Bradyrhizobium sp. | reverse complement strand
TTTCATGCCTCTTCATCTCATCAAGCTCGCGGTCGGCTGCGAGTCCGTCAAGGAACTCAAGGGTTGGGTCGCCGAGCGCATGCAGACGGCCAGGAAAAAAGGCCTGCCGCTCCATCATATTCACGTCACCCGGATGACGCCCAAGCGCGTCGAGGAATTGCTCGCCGGCGGCTCGCTGTACTGGGTGATCCGCGGCGAGATCGCGGCGCGAGAAAAGATCATCGCGGTCGAGCCGTTCCGCGACAAGGACGGCATCGGACGCTGCCGGCTGGTGATGCAGCCGAAGGTGATCGCGGTGTCGCCACGGCCGATGCGTCCATTCCAGGGCTGGCGCTATCTGGCCGAAGATGCCGCGCCGCCAGATCTCGGCAAAGCGACCGCTGCCAGCGTCGCGGCGATGCCCGAGCCGATGCGCAGGGAACTGCGCGATCTTGGACTGCTTTAGGTCGGCTTAACCGCGATATTGTCGATCAGGCGGGTCTTGCCGAGCCTTGCCGCCACCAGAATTCGCACCGGTCCATCCTTGACTGAGGCGATCGGCGCCAGCGTTTCGGCGTGCCGGGCCTCGAAATAGTCGAGGATAAAACCGGCCTTCGCGATCAGCTCGGCGCCGCCGGCCATCGCGGCGGCGAGGTCGTCGCCTGCGCGCAAGCGCGCTGCACTTTCCTTCATGGCGCGGTACAGCACCGGCGCCGTCAGCCGTTCGTCCGGCGACAGATAGACGTTGCGCGAGGACATCGCGAGGCCGTCGCGTTCCCGCACCGTGCGCGAGCCGATCACCTTGACGCCGAGGTCGAGATCCCTCGCCATCCGCGTCACTACCCGCAGCTGCTGGAAATCCTTTTCGCCGAAGATCGCGAAGTCCGGCCTGACTTGTGTGAACAGTTTGCCGACGACCGTGGCGACGCCGCCGAAGAAGTGCGGCCGGAAGCGGTCTTCCAGTCCCGCGGCGGCCGGCCCCTCCGGCACGATCCGGGTGGCGAAGCCGTCCGGGTACATGGTCTTGACGTCCGGATTCCAGATCAGGTCGACCTCTTCGGCGGCGAGCCTGGCGACGTCGGCCTTCCAGGTACGCGGGTACGAGCCGAAATCCTCTGACGGCGCGAACTGCGTGGGGTTAACGAAGATCGAGACGATGACCTTCCTGGCGCGGCGTTTCGCCAGCTGGACGAGCGACACATGGCCGTCATGGAGCGCTCCCATGGTCGGCACCAGCGCGGTGGTGGCCTTCTTCGCGCGGATGCCGTCGAGGGCGCGACGCAGCGCGGGGACCGTGCGGACGATCATGGGATTTCGTGACATCTGGACTCGATCTGTCGGGGGGCAAGGAGGCCGGCGCTTCCGACCGTGCGGAGGGAAGGCCGATCTTATCAAGGTCGCGGCTTGGTCTCCAAGCGGATCGCTGCCCGCATGAGGCCTGGCCGGTCCCTCAAATATCCACCGGGCGTGCGGTCGCTCACAGACGTTGTCGAACCGGGCATGGGATTCATGATTAAGGCAGACAGCCAGTGATTCCGGAGTGTTATCGCGCATTTCACTTGACCGCGGTCGTGCGGAATTTGAAGATATCCACAGGGGCTGAATCATGTTGGTGCAGACTAGTCAGGGTCAGTCGGGTTCGGCGCACGTGGTTGTGCTGGGCAACGAAAAGGGCGGGTCGGGAAAATCCACCACAGCCCTGCACATCGCCGTCGCCCTGATGAAAGCCGGCCAGCGCGTCGCCACCGTCGACTTGGACTGCCGCCAGCAAAGCTTCACTCGCTACATCAACAACCGAAGCGCCTGGGCGCGCCGCACCGGCCTCGATCTCGAGATCCCCGTGCATCGCTGCATCAAGCTCGGCGAGACCATGCAGATCGCCGACAACGAGACGTCCGAATTCCAGCAATTCATGGACGCCGTCAGTGTGGTCGAGAGCACCTTCGATTTCATCGTGATCGATACCCCGGGGTCGGACAGTTATCTGATGCGGCTGGCGCATTCGATGGCCGACACGCTGGTGACGCCGATCAATGACAGCTTCCTCGATTTCGATGTGCTGGGGACGGTCGACCCAGCCACTTATTCCGTGACCGGCGAGAGCCACTATGCGGAGATGGTGCGCGATGCACGGCGCAAGCGCCGCCAGCTCGACGGCGCCACGACCGACTGGATCGTGGTCCGCAACCGGTTGTCGATGCTGGGATCGCGCAACAAGCAGTTGGTCGCCGACGGTCTCAATGAGTTGTCGTTCCGGCTCGGCTTCCGCTCGATCGATGGCTTTGCCGAGCGCGTGGTGTACCGCGAATTCTTCCCGCGCGGGCTGACTGCGCTGGACGACCTCGACGAGGCGACGCTCGGCACCCGTCCGAGTCTCGGCCATGTGACGGCGCGCGAGGAGGTGACGAGCCTGCTGCGCCAGTTGAAGCTGCCGCTCGATGAGCGCGGCCGCCGTCGGGCCGCCAACCGGGCCGAATGGTTCACCCAGGTTGATAAGCCGCTGGAGCTCCACGACATCCTCGGCGCCTGAACCTTGCGGTGGGTGGCTACCGCAAGCTTGCCAGATCGATCCCCGACGACTTGGTGGTGAGAACGGTACCGGGCGGCCGGCGAGGGCGAGCCCGCTGGAACGGATCGCCCCGCTGCGCGTTTTTACTGGGCTTTTACCTTACACTTGAACGCGACGTTGATTTGCCGCGTCCTAACAGGGAGGACCGGATTTGGCGTTTTCCGACTGAGCGGTTGCACAATATCAGGGTGCGACGCACAACGTTCAGGCGACGAATTCACAACATTTGGTCTTCCTGTCACGTCGGCGTGACATATATCATGGACAAGGGCCCGCAGAGTCCCGACCAATAAAATAGCCCCATACGATGGGGGCCCTGAGGACGAACATGAAACGTGGAATTGTCGTTCTGCTTTCGCTAATCCTGCTGGTTGCGGTTGGCTATTTCACCGCAAGCAAGTGGGCGATCCGTCATGAGACGGTGACATTCTATGATGCGGCGCGAGGCAATCGTCCGGTCCCGGTCCATATCGCCGTGCGGTACGATAAGGAAATGCAGGCGGATGCCGGCATGATCACGCTGCCGGTGGCGGTCCTCAACCATGGCAACACCGTCAAGAACACCGAGTATTCATTCCTGGCCAACGTGTTTGCCGCGCGCGGCTATATCGCGCTCAGCCCGCAGCATGATCTGCCGGGCGATCCACCGATGGTAACCAAGCCCGGCGAGCTCTATGTCGGCCGTCTGCCGCAAATGCAGCGCGGCGTCGACAATATCCATTTCGCCCTCGCGGAAATGAAGAAGCTTCAGCCCAACGCCGACTACGCCAAGGTGACGATGGTCGGACATTCGTTGGGCGGCGACATCTCGATGCTTTTCGCCAAGGAACATCCCGACCATGTCAAGAAGGTCGTGACGCTCGACAATCTGCGGGTGCCCTTCGTCACCGAGGGCAAGTTCAAGATCCTGTCGTTCCGCTCGAAGGATGCACAGTTCAAGCCGGACCCCGGCGTCGTTCCCGATGCCGAGCAGTGCGAGAAGTCGGGTATCACCGTCGTGGACACCGGCTTCCAGCACAACGATATGCGCGACACCGGTCCGGACACGGCGAAGGCCTCGATCCAGAGCATGCTCGACAAGTTCCTGAGCGATACCGACAGCGAGCTCGGACCGGTCGATACCAAGTCGCCGAAGATCACCCAGCCGGGCCCGGTTTCGCTGCTGGCCCCCGGGAAGAAAGCGGCGCGCCCCGTGGCGAATTGATCGTCGCCGGTATCAAGACGGTTACCGTAACCTGTTGCGAGCGAGAGGGCGCGATCGCCGCGCATTGACCGTCTGTCGATCCCGGCCCAAATAAGGCTCGCTGCAGATTGCGAGTGCTGATGTCCGGCGAACCCACCAAACCGAAATCCGCAGGCGAGGTATCCGCATCGCAGAAGGCTGCGTCCGGCAAGGCCGGCCCGTTGCCGGAGGCGAGGCCATCGGCTTCGGAGGATATCGCCGCCTTCGTCGCCCAGGCCCGCGCGATGTCGCCGCATGCGGCCGGCGCGCGGGGCCGGCTGGTATTCGCGCTCGACGCCACCATGAGCCGGCAGCCGACGTGGGACATGGCCTGCGCACTGCAGGCCGACATGTTTCGCGAGGCGGCCTCGCTCGGCAGCCTCGATATCCGCCTCGTCTATTATCGCGGCCTCAACGAGTGCCGGGCCACCGGGTGGATCTCCGACAGCGCGCAACTGGCGAAGCTGATGGGCAAGATCGATTGCCGCG
>JBAQER010000829.1:0-6619 GCA_049286845.1 Bradyrhizobium sp. | reverse complement strand
GGCACGGCGATCCAGTCGATTTCCCGGCGAACGAAATCATCGGGATCATTCGCGCTCATCGGTCCGCCGAAAATGACCGCGCCGGCATGGTCTTCCAGGGTTTCCGGAAGCGAATCTCCGAAACGCGGACGCCTGATATCCAGCCCGTGCCCGAGCGCCCGCAGCGCATTACCGACCCGGCCCGGCGTCGAGGATTCCTGGTGCAGGACGATCAGGACCGGCGGCAGGGATTCGGCCGCGACAGGCGCGAAAGGGGCCGCCGCCGCCCGACCGGGGAAGCGCAGGACGTTCTCGCCGTTGATCTTGCCGGACTGAAACATCGACTTTTCTGTCTTTCGGCTATCAAGCCAGAATCATACGTAAGTCGCCGTTAATTTCGTGTGAGTTCATGGGGAATATAAGCAAATCGCGGGCCAAAGCCGGGCCGAGACTCGATTTTCAGCGTTTCCGCAGCTGATAGCGTCCGACCACGGACAGGACGAACCCGCGCGGGAAAAACCGGAGCAGGAATGGCACAATCTTGATGCCGACCCCGGGCAGCACGGCGCGCTTGTTGGCCATCAGCCCGCGATAGCCGGCCAACGCAACGTCGGCCGGGGAGACGTTCAGGACCAGCGAATCAAATCCAGGCAGAAAGCCCGCCCGCGCCTGAAATTCCGACGGCACCGGACCCGGACACAGCGCAGTCACCCGCACGCCGTGCGGCGCGAGTTCCCCGCGCAACGCTTCCGAGAATGACAGCACATAGGCCTTGGACGCGTAATATACCGCCATTCCAGGCCCCGGCAGAAAGCTGGCGATGGAACCGACATTGAGGATGCCACCGCGGTGCCGGATCAGATGATCGGAGAACCGCAACGACAGATCGGTCAGTGCGCGGATATTGACGGCGAGCATGCCGAGCTGTTCGTCACGATCCAGCTTGATCGCGTGGCCGAACAGACCGAAGCCCGCATTGTTGACGACGAATTCGACCTCCACCCCCTCGGCCGCCAGGGCCGCGGCGATCTTGTCGCCGGCATCAGGCTGTTCGAGATCGCAGGCAATCACGATCGGCGCAGCACCGCCGCCGGCGGTAATCTCATCCGCCAGCGTAGCCAGACGATCCGCGCGTCGCGCCGCCAGGGCCACCCGATGGCCTTTCGATGCAAAAACGCGCGCCAGCTCGGCGCCTATGCCCGCCGAGGCACCGGTAATCAGCGTCACACGCTCGGTCACGGTTGAATGCTCTTGGATCAATTGCAGGATATGCGGCTAACTCAGGAAACGAGAGCATAGCCTTGAGGTAGGATGCAAGCCATCTGCAAACATATCGGGTTACGCAAACGCACGGCACTGCGGACTGAAGTGCCGTCTTTCGAAAGTTTATTGCGTTCGGCGAGGCCGATTGCCCGGCACATTAAAATTTCGTCATGTCCGGTACCGCTCCAACCCATGTCCAGTACCGCGCCAACCAATGGCCACGGGGCGGCGCGTCACGATGCCGCGTCTGCAATATCCTGGCCGCCGGTCGCCGTGGGTAGCCTGCCGGCGACACGGTGCTTGAGCTCGATCCGGTCGCGCGAGGACACTCCCAGGAGATCGGCCGCGCGCCAGACGACGTTATCCTCGAACTCGCTGACCTGACCGTCGGCAAAAACCAGCTCCCACATCATTTCGATGATGCGGAGCCGGCCTTCCTCGTTCACCGAGCGCATGATGACGCTGGTGAAATGATAGAGATCGACCGCCTCGCCCTCGACACGGGTGGCGGCCGCGATCAGTTCATCCGCCGTGCCGGGATCAAGCACGAAGCGCCTTTCGATCAGACTGTGCAGCTTGCGCTTTTCCATTTCGGACGGCTCGCCGTCGATCGAAATGACGTGAATCAAAAGCGCCGTTGCCGCCAGACGATACCCGGTATCGTCAAACACCCGATCTTCGTGCCCGGCGGAAGAAACAACCTCGGCAATGAATTGGCGCAATCCGTCCAGCATCAATCTCTCTCTACCGAAATCGTGTGAGCCTGTTCGCCGCATCGGCGGCCACGGCCAATATATGGGTCGGAAAATCAACCGACGCAATCCATGCCGGTTCCGGCAAAGCATTAACGATAGGCAATCTCAGGGTATCTCGTAGACCACCATCTTGTCCGCGATGCCGCGCAGCGCAGCTTCCTTCTGGATTGGCCTGATCGCTTCCTTCTCGAGAATCGCGGCTACCGCCGGCGCTTCGATCACCGGCGCCGTGATGTGGATCTCCTGCGATGTCGACAGGCTCTGGACCCTGGCTGCGATGTTGACGGTCTGACCGAAATAATCCTGCCGCTCGTTGAGCATGACGGCGAGGCACGGACCTTCGTGAATGCCGATCTTGACGACGAGATCCTCGGTCCCGCGCGCGGCGTTGAGCGCATCCATCGCGGCACGCATCCGCAAGCCGGCGACGATCGCATGCTCGGGCCGAATGAACGTCGCCATCACGGCGTCGCCGATCGTCTTCACGACGGCGCCCTTCTCCGCGGAGATGATCTCCAGCAGCGCACGGAAATGCGCCCGGACCAGATCGAAGGCGGCAAGATCGCCGACCCGCTCGTACAGCGCGGTCGAACCCTTGAGGTCGGTGAAGAGGAATGTCAGCGACGTGATCTTGAGGCGCTGATCGACGCTGAGATTGTCGGCCTTGAAGACGTCGCGGAAGGTCTGGTTCGAGAGCATCCGCTTGGCGGTGAGGAACGGCTTGCGCTTGCCTATCAGGTGATGCATCGCATCTCCCGCGACAAACACCGACGGCAGCACCCGCAGGTCGGCCTGATTGTCGAGCGAGAGCCGCAGCGGCCCCGGACGCATCGTCCTGGTTCCCCCGGTCGGCGTCGGCGTCTTGCTGTAGACCAGCGACAGCTGCTGACGTTCTCTGGTGGGTTCGCCCTGAACGTCGATGAATTGAGCCGAGTGCGTGACCGGCTCGAAGATGATGATGAATTCCTTCGGCAATTGCAGCGACAGCACCGCCTTCTCGCCCGCCGGCAGTTCAATCGTATCCAGCGTCACCTCGTCAGCCAGCGCTGCAACGGATTCCTTGTCGAAATCGACGCCCGAACTCCAGAAAACCTGTTTGTAATATTCCCAGACCGGCAGCGAATTGGGATCATGCGCGGCGATGCGCCTGACGCGGGGATTGACCGTAAAAGCGACCTCGACCTGCTCGTCGACCGAGGCCTCGTAACCGCAGGCGCAGAGACCGCAGTGATAGTCGTCCGGACGAAGCGATTTCAGCGTCGAATGGGCACCGAGCACGCCGCCGCAACCGGGGCAAAGCACATTCCAGGAAAGGTCGAACAGCCCGAGCCGGGCGGCATGCAGAAAGCCCGAAATCACCTTCTCTTCGTCGAGCCCGCGCCGCTTCGAGAAGTCCAGCACATTGATGCGGTTGAGCTCGTGGTCCTCGCCATCCTCGACCACATGTTGGATCGCATCGATCACCGTGGGATCGGCGGTCTGTCTCAGCAGGGAAAACTGGGCCTTGATGTCGCTCATAACCAAGCCTAGGGCAGATTGCGCCCCCCTCCAAGCAATGCCTTGTCACCGACGCGTGATGCGGAACATCGGCGAGCGGTCGGGCTGCGTCGTCACCACGCCGATCGGCATCACCGGCGAACGGTCGACAAGCTCGACCTTGAACGTGGCGATGATCTTGGCCAGCGCCAGGGTGGCTTCGACCAGCGCAAAATGCGAACCGATGCAGACGCGGGCGCCGACGCCGAACGGCAGATAGGCGAAGCGATCGGGCGGCGGCGCAGGCGGCATGAAACGGGACGGGATGAAGGCGTTCGGATCGCGCCACAGCTTTTCGTGCCGGTGCAGCAGCCACGGCGCGATCAGGACCACATCGTTCTTCTTCACCGGCATGCCCGCGATGGTATCCGGCGCGGCGGCGGCGCGCGCGATCAGGAACGCCGGCGGATAGAGCCGCATGGTCTCGTTGACCACCGCGCGGGTAAATTTCAGCCGCTCGACATCGGACGCGTCGCTGACATCAGCACCTTTGACTTCGGCGGCCAGTTGCTCCTGCGTGTCCGGATCCAGCGCCAGCAGATACAGCGACCAGAACAGGGCGGTGGCGGTGGTCTCGTGGCCGGCGAGAATCATCGTCGCCACCTGATCCCCCAACTGCTCGTCGGTGAAGGCTTCACCGGTCTCGGGATCGCGCGCCGCATTCATCAGGTCGAACAGGTCGCTCGGCGGGGCGCCTTCCTTTTTGCCCGTGGCCCGGCGTTCCGCCATCAGCATGGCGACGAAACGCGTCCATCGCTTGCGGAACCGGGCGCGGGAAAAATCCTGCGGGCTTGGCCAGCTCAGCGGCAGCAGCAGGTCGAGAAAATGCGGCCGCGCCAGCCGCTCGCCATATTCCATCACGAAATCGCGCAACGCCGCACCGTGGCGATCCATCCCGAACGAAAACATCGTGCGCCCGGCGATCTCGAGCGTCATCCGCTGCATCGCCCCGCGCAGATCGACCGGCCCCGCGCTGGCCGCCTGAAGTTTTGCGATGGTCTCGTCAGTTGCCGCGACCATGTGCGGAACCAGCGTTGCGACGGCGCGCGGCGTAAAGGCCGGCGCCAGTGTCCTGCGCTGATGCTTCCAGGCGCGGCCTTCGGCAATCAGCAGGCCTTCGCCCAGCACCGGACGCAGCACCCGGATCGCGGCCGGCGTGCGCACGTAATTTTCGTAATTGTCTACCAGCACATGGCGGATCGAATCCGGCGTGTTGAGAATGAAGCTGGAGCGCCCGAAGAAGCGGCCGCGGACGATGTCCTCTTCATAGGCGCGCTGCCCCCAGGTGCCGATCGCGCTCTCGCGCATCGCCATCATCCGCCCGAATACGGTCATGGTGTCGGGCGCGCGCGGCGGGCTCGGCGGCACCAGCGGCCGATGCGCAACGGGCGCGTCCCAAGCTTCGGCTATGCTCACATAGGCCTCGCAGTTCTGACGGGCCGTCGGCCCGCATGGCGTCGCTCAACCCGTCGGGCCCCAGATCCGGGCGCCATGAGGCGCGCGGATCGGATCAGATCAAACAGCTAGTAAGTGAACTCGGCGAGCGCAATCCCGTTTTCCGATGCCGGCCACGCCCGCGCGACGATCCGCTCCTCGTTGAACTGCGCGGCAACGGCACGCCCGGCCTCCGTGGCCGGAAGCCGCAACGTAGAGACCGAGTCGGTCGGCACGCCCGGCTTCACATCCGCCGGCTGCTTGCCGTCGAACAGCACAACATCGCGCGGCAGGCCGAAATAGCCGCGCGGCCGCGACATCAGCACGACCGCGCCCGCCCCCGCGTCGGCCGGCCCCAGCGGCCGGGCGGCGCGCAAATGCACGACGTCGGAAGAGCGCGGAAACGGCGAACGGTAGAAGTGCGTGGTGGTCGAACCGACTGAGATGAGCACGATCTCAAGGTTCCAGGACGGGTCGACCTTGGCCGGCCCCCAGCGCCCATCCGCGCCGGTTTGCGACGAATGGAGCGGGCCGCCCAGGCGCTCGCCGGTGTCGGGCGATACGCGATGCACTTCGACCGTCGCGCCCGCCACCGGGCGGTTGGTTTGCACGCCGCCCGGCGTACCCGTGACCAGTCCGCTCAGTTTGACCTCCGCTTCCGGTGCAATCGCGAGCCGGTCCGGCTCGCGGCCGGCGATGAATTTGAATATCTCGCGGAACGCGCGCGGATGAAACGCCGTCTCGCGATGATCGATCGCGCCGAGCACGAGATTGGTGGCGCCTTTCAGCGCCGGGCCTTCCGCGGTGACGCCGGTCGGCGTGCCCGGCTTGCCGACGAAGCGGCCATCGGCTTGCGCATATTTGTCGATGCCGTCGCTGCGCAGCGTCAGAAACGCGATGCCTGGCGTCACTTCACTGTCGCCGTCATTCAACCCGCGCAAGAACGGACCGCGGCCGTTGAACTCGTTGCCGAGGTTCTGCTCCCAGTCATAGACGCCGTGATTGGGAACGCCGCACAGCACGGCATGGCTGACATCGGCGCCACCGCCATTCTTGATATAACTGCGAATCGGATTGCCGCCGCGCGAATTGCCGACCAGCGCCACCTGCGGCGCACCGGTGCGGCGTTTCAATTCCTTGATCGCCTCGCCGAGTTCGCGGCGCTGGTCTTCCGTCGACGAGCGATTCGGTTGCTCGACCTTATCGTCGGTTCGCGCCAGCGGATCGGTGAAATTGATCGCCAGCATCCGGTCGCGTGGAACACCGTTCGATTCCATCCGCCACAGCGTGGTGATCCACAGCGCGGCATGGTCGCCATTGCCATGCACGAACAGGATGGGCGGAACCTGCGCCGCGCCCGAGGCAGCCGGTGCCGTTTGCGCAAGAGCTGAAAGCGCGAAATGGCCGGTTGCCAGGGGCAGCACGCTGGCCCCTTTCAGTAGTGTCCGCCGCGATATCCCCATTTTGTCTCCTCCCCCGATTTTTTGGTACTTTAGCCGTCCTGTGTGACCGCTGATAGCGGCTTGACCACTGGACAGCGAAGGACTTTCGCAGGCATCACTGCAAATCGCAGGGAATCAGGCGGCCGGCCGCGACCGGCGCTTATGGAACGGGCCATGACGGAACCGCCAAAACGCTCGATGTTTGCCGGG
>JBAQER010000828.1:0-3435 GCA_049286845.1 Bradyrhizobium sp. | reverse complement strand
TGTTTCCGTTGACGATATTACTCGCTGGTCTGGTCCTGGTGACTGCCTCACTTTCAGCTCCGGACACTCAAGCCAGTAACGGCGCCGTAGCGCAGTTCCAGGCGGTTGCCAATTCTCAGACCTTCCCGCGCTTTGATCGCGTCCTCCTGCTTGAGACGACCTCCGATACCTCAGCCAACGTGAGCATCGGTGATCTGAATGGGGATGGCAATCTCGACATTTTGCTCGTCAAGGGACGGCATTGGTCCCTGATGAGCCGGGTACTCCTCGGTGACGGCCGAGGCCACTTTCCGATTGCCTCCAATCTCGGCGAGACGCCGTATCGCTCATACTCTGGCCGCCTGGTCGACATTGATGGGGATGGCGATTTGGATGTCGTGCTCAGCAATGACACACCAGAACGGAAGGTCATCTACCTCAACGATGGGAAGGGTCACTTCCATGTCGGCTCAGCGTACGGCCAAGCTGAGTGGGACACTCGGAACGCCAGCGTGGCCGATCTCAACGGCGACGGCCAGCCCGATATCATCGTCGCCAATCGAACCGACAAGGGTGCCAACTACATCTGTCTGAACAAGGCGAAAGGCCGCTTCGACGCCGACTGCATTCCATTCTCCCACGAATCCGCGACGACCATCACTGCGGCCGACTTCAATCACGACCGGCTAATCGACCTCGCCGTTCCGCATCGTGACGGCGGCCAGAGCTATGTGTATCTCGCCAGCGCCGAGGCTGCGTATTCGAACCTCAGACGGGTCCCGTTCGGCCCTCCGGACGCGGCGATTCGGATGGCTGAAGGAACGGACCTCAATGGCGACGATTTCCTGGACATCGTCGCCATCGACGAACGGCGCGGCGTCGCCATTTATTTCGGCCAGAAAGATGGCACATTCTCATCGGGCATGGCGCTCTATAGCGGCAAAGTGACACCATACGCACTCGCAGTCAGCGATCTGAACCGCGATGGCAGGATGGATATCGTCGTGGGCAATGTCGAAGCTCCGTCAACGATCTACTTCAACGACGCCTCCGGTCGCCACTACACCCCCACCCACTTTGGCGACAACAAGGGCACCGTCTACGGCTTCGCCATTGCAGATCTTGATCGGGATGGCCTTCCAGACATCGCCGTCGCTCGGTCAGATGCTCCCAATGCGGTTTACTTTGCGAGTCCGGGGCCGTCCAGGATCCCGTGACCGGACGTGCATATTGGTTGAGGATATGTTAGTCCCTCTCTAACGTACTACCATAGATTCGGCTCGATGAGGTCGCAGCCGCACCTCACTCCTTAGCTCCCCTGGTTTTCGATGCGCGCTTTCGGCCCATCGAGCCTTGGATCTCGCCCCGCGCGTTCCACCCGATTGGATTGGCTGCCGCGCTCCAGAGATGCAAAGCGGCATAGCCCCTCCAGGGCCGCCACGCTTCGGCTCGCGCTTCGAGTTCCAAGGCTGAAAGGGGTCGATGGGCAATACCGGCGGCGATATGGCGTAAGACTGAATCGGTAGCGGGGAACGCGTCGGGCTCTCCGAGTGCGCGGAGAGCGACATATTCCGCAGTCGAAGGTCCGATGCCCTGCAATTTAGACAAAGCCGCGAGAACGCACTCAGTTGGGGCGCCGAAATCCAGCTTCCCTTGAATCACCGCCCGAGCTAGTTGTTGAAGCGCGGTAACGCCGGTCTTTGGGAGGCCTAACCCGTTGAGATCCGCCCTGGCAAGTGCCGTCGGTGTGGGGAATAAACTCGTTAGGTCTGCTCCAGGCCTATTAATACGCTGGCCCGCGCAGTCAACAATACGCGCAGCAACTGTGGGAACGGACGCGATGCCAACATTCTGCCTAAGGACCGCACACACCGTGCATTCGAAGGGATCCCATGCCCCGGGAATGCGCAGGCCTGGACTCCGCATTACAAACGGGCCAAGCAGAGGGTCGGATCGGAACGCGAGTGTGGTGCGTGCGGGATCGGCAGAAGTGTCAAAAACACGTCGCGCCGCCGAGGCGATCTGAAAAAGGGCTGCGGGCACTGCGCCTCGAACGCGAAGTTCGAGCGCATCCTCGTCCTCAAGGGGTCGAACGCAAATGATCGAGCCACCATTGTCTCCCCTGAGTGTTCGAGAATATCCATGTTCATCTACCCGCTCGACTCCCGCAATGGCATGAGCCGCTAAAAAATCCCGCACCTCGTTCCAATCATAAGGGGGACGGAAGGCGAGTTTAAGGATCACTTCCCCTCCGGCCTCCGAAGCAGTGTCGGAGCGCAGGTGTTTGCGAGGCTCGCGTGGTGCGCGCCCATAGGTCTGTCGAAAGGCGGTATTGAACCGCCGAAGACTTCCGAAGCCCGCCGCCAAGGCAATCTCTGTGATCGGCAAATTAGTCTCATCCAACAGACGCTTGGCAAACTGAAGACGCCTGATCTGCGCAAGGGAGATCGGCGATGCGCCCACGTGCTGCAAGAATAGGCGACGCAGATGACGAGAGCCCAATCCCAACTTGTTAGCCAGGTCGTCGACGGAGGCGTTATCGAGAATGCCTTCATCGATCAAGCGCAGCGCTCGGCGGACGACCGCTGACGTCCCCAGCCACGCGGGCGTTCCGGGCGCCGCCTCCGGCCGGCATCGCAGGCAAGGTCGAAACCCTGCTTCCGCTGCGGCAGCCGCCGTGGCGTAGTAGCGCACATTCCAGCTCTTTGAAGTTCGCGAAGGGCAGATCGGCCGGCAGTAGATCCCAGTCGTCTTCACCGCAATGAAGAACTTACCGTCGAAACGAGGATCTCTGCTAATCCGGGCACGATCAAGCGCGCGAATGTCAAGCGACAGATTGCTTTCCATCAATGGCGAAGATACGTCAATTCTTAGCACTGAGGTAGCCATTTTCGGACATCAATGACGCGAGCACCTGATTAGTTTATTACCGCATTCGCGCTGCTTTCAGGAAGTGGCTCTTTGTTGAACTAATGTCTCAGACTCACTGCGTCCGAAATCGGCGAGTAAGACTGCAAGCTCCGCGTTAGGCTAATCAACACGAGTTTCCCCATACGCTGGATCGGTTGGCAGCGCCCATCCAAGGTTTCCGACAAACCCCTGCGAGCCGCCAGCCGGCGGTCTGTCTTGACATCAATTCAGAGGAGAACAATATGAACAGCAGAATAACCAAATGCGCTAGTGCAGTCTCATTATTTGCGACGCTGATGTTCCCAGTCGCTCTGGTAGCGCAAACGTACAACGTAGTAACGCTGGATGGTCTTGGCGGCGGGGCGGGGGCGAACGGCATCAATGATCGCGGGCGGGTCGTCGGGCAGGCGAATAAAGAAGGGGACAACGTCTCGCACGCGGCTCTTTGGACAGGCGGAACGGCGCCAATCGATCTCGGCACGCTCGGAGGGCCGGACACCAACAGTGCCGCTGCTTGGCCGGTCAAGAGTAACAATGGACTGATTG
>JBAQER010000827.1:0-7568 GCA_049286845.1 Bradyrhizobium sp. | reverse complement strand
GTGCTTTACGCAGGCCCCGACCGAATTGCTGCATCCAAATCACTGTCGATTCGGTGGGGCGTAGCATGAGGACGGTATCAATGCTGGGAACGTCAACTCCTTCATTGAACATGTCGACCGAGAAAATGACATCAATTTCGCCATCGGCGAGAAGCTGAAGCGAAGTAGTTCTTGGAGCGCTCTCGTTACCGGCATGCACGGCAACCGACCGAACACCGCGTTCATTGAAGTACTCTGCCATAAAGTTCGCATGGCGTTGCGAACAGCAAAAGGCGATGCAGCGCTGGGCGCCATGCTTACGGAATTGCTCGAGAGCGTTTTGCGCGCGTGCCTCGGTGGCGACCGCCGCCGTAAGCTCCGTGGGATCGAAGCGTGCGTTGCGCCAAGGGATGTTGGCGTAGTCGACCACATCCGGGACACCCCAATATTGAAAGGAACAGAGTAAGTCTGCCGAGATACCATCCGGTACCGATGCGTCGAAAACAAGATTTTCTTGACACAGAGCTAGAAGGTCACCCCCGTCCATCCGCTCTGGCGTCGCTGTTAGTCCGAGCAGGAACTTCGGTTCAAAATAATCGATGATGCGACGGTACGTCGCCGCCGCCGCGTGGTGAAATTCGTCGATGATGATGTAGTCGAAATAGGTGGCACCGAATGTCTTGAGGTGTTCTATGCGTCCTAATGTTTGCACCGAGGCAAAGACAAGATCCGCAGAGGGGTCTTTTTGCGACCCGATCATTCGTCCTATGGATGCATTTGGCCGAACGCGCCGGAAATTTTCGATGGCCTGATTTAGTATCTCTTCGCGGTGAGCCACAAAGAGAACCCGTTGGAATTGTGCTCGACCGCTGTCGAAGGCGGAAAGCCAGGTTTTTCCGAGCCCTGTAGCTAGAACAACGAGCCCGGCGGAAAAGCCTTCGCGGCGAGTCTCTTCAAGGGCCTGCAGAGCTTCCTGCTGAATAGAGTGGGGGACCATTATCGGCGCGGGCGACTCTTCAGTCACTCCCGCCCCCCTCCAGTCCGTTGGCAATCGGCGGGCTTCATAGCGGCATATCCAGGCCTCGTCGGCTCGGACAGCTTGATAGCAGTTGAAGATATGTTCGAAGCCAACGGTGATTTCCGAGAATCCGGCCCGCTCGTGCCGGGAGATCACCTTGTAGTTCCATTCAATGGAACTGGTCAGTGCCGGCGCGGATAGGTTTGAACTTCCGACAAATGCTATGCCTTCGACGTCGGTTTGAAAGATGTAGGTCTTAAGATGAAAGCCGCGGTCGCGTGCCTCGTAGACACGAACATCGAGGTCGCCAGAAAGATCGTTGAGCCGGCGTAATGCTGCTGGCTCTGTGACGTCCAAATAGTCCCCCACGAGAATCCGCGCCCGCCCCCCACGAGCCAGAAAGTCTCGAAGGTGCGCGACGATCATGCGAGCGCCGCTGTCGAGCAGGAAGGCGACCGCGATGTCGCAAGTCGTTGATCCGTCGAGGTGTAGCAGTAAGTGCGGGAGAAGAGGATCGGTGCCTCCTGTTATCAGCTTTTGGTGAGTGGGAGGTTCGATTAGACTCTTGCCGGCCGTGAGGTAATTCGCCTTGTCTGGGATTACATGCCGTACTCCGCCTCGGGGATCGGCAACGTCGCCTTCGTAGCGCGGGATAATGTGAAGATGGAAGTGGAGGACGGTCTGACCTGCCGCAGTGTTTTCGTTGAATCCGACGTTGAAACCGTCTGGATGGAAACGTTCTGATATCAGCCTCTGGCCCTGATCGATCGCCGACCAAGTTGCAGCTTTCTCGGAGGAGCTTAGGTTTGCCCAGGCAGGTGTGTGACGCCGAGGAATGATAAGAAGGTGGCCAGGACTTACGGGAAATCCGTCCCAAATGGCGATCACGCAGTCGTTCGAGAAGGCGATACGATTCTCGTCAACCGAACAAAATGGGCAGCTCATTGCACCTCAAGGAATCTAACAAAACGCCATCGTCGACTATCATGAGCAACGTTGAAACGGTCAAAACACTCTTGGCATTTCAATGGACTGCGGTATCGCTCAAATCAATCCGCGACCAGTGATTTGCAGATTGAACGGTCCTCTGTTGGTTTGTAACTGGTTGCCTTGAGCATCTTCGCAAACGTATTCACGTCCTGTCGTGAATAGGCGATCTCGTGGAACACTTCTCCAGCCGCGTTGGTGAAGGAATATTCGCGAGGGTTGGTTCATTCATTTTGCATGTAACCATCCATGGTAATTGGCGCAGCATAATCCGCGGTTCTGCCAAAGGCAAAAGGTGGATCCCAAAAATTTCTGATTTTCCGAAATTCTTCTTGCCGCTTGCTAGAATCAGCACTAGAGTCCGCGCCATCCCGGCCCCTGGAGGGGCGTATCATGATCGTCACGAACGTTGGGCATGGGATGCGGTGGACGCGGCAGCGTCGGGCGCGAGACGTGGTGGCAGGGCGGGTTCAAATCCGTGAGCGATCGGCGGCGCGCTGACGAACGATGCTGATGCGGACGGTCAAGTCGTGTGGTCCTGTAAGCCGTTAAAACCATTGCGTGCGGGAATGCCGGGTGTTTCCGGCGTACTCGTGGTGGCTAACGCGTATGCTTTCTACTTTGCATACGCGGCTGCGGGTGCGTGGGCACCCGGCATTCCCCACGCCCTCCAAGGGCGAAACCATTTGCAACGGCCCGGACGCTTTGCGCCGCGGGGCCGTAAAGGCGTGTCCGGGGTTGGCGACGTCATTGCGTAGAATCCAGCTTTCTTCTTTATGCGGCGACGGGCATTCTACTTTGCATGGGGTCGTTTTGCGATTTTTTGTTGAGGCCCTGCGGCAGGCGCTGCGTCTGGGGCGGGAGGCGGCGCGCTCAAGTCACGACGGCAGCTTCCGTCGCCGGTCCGCCACGGGCGGAGCTTCTTTCGCCGCCGCCGCACTTTCTTCTTTCCAGCGCAAAATCTCCACCGCCAGGATCGGGTGGTTAAATCCCTTCAGCGTCAGGTCTTCCAGCTGCCGGCCTTCGGCCCATGGCTCGACCATGCCGAACACGCGCTGGCTGACCACGATCTGGCCGGCCTTGGCTTCGTCGCACAGCCGCGAGGCGAGGTTGGTGACACTGCCGATCGCGGCGTATTCGAGCCGCTGCTCGAAGCCGATCTGGCCGAGCGTCGCATAGCCGAGCGCGATGCCGACGCCGAAACCAAGACTGTGCCCGCGGTTGCGCCATTTCTGCGTCAGGTGGCCGATGGTGTCGCGCATCTCGACCGCCATCTTCACCGCGCGCTTGACGTGATCGTCGAACTGGATCGGCGCGTTGAACAGGATCATCACGCCGTCGCCGGCATAGCGGTCGAGCGTGCCCTCATAGCGGAAGATCAGCTCGCCGAGTGCGGCGTGATATTCGCGCAGCACGTTCATCGCCTCTTCCGGCTCGGTCGCCTCGGTGAAGGCGGTGAAGCCGCGCAAGTCGCAGAACACCACGGTGACTTCGCGGCGGTGGCTGTCGAGCAGCGAATCGTGGCCGTCGGAGGAGGCGATCAGCTGCGCCACCTGCGGCGGCAGGAAGCGCTCCAGCCTTCGGATGCGCTCGATCTCGCCGAGCTGCTTCTCGACGCGCTCCTCCAGCGACTTGTTCCAGTTCTTGAGCTGCTCGGTCTGCTCCTGCAGTTTGGCCGCCTGCTGCTGCACGGTGGTGTGCGCGGTTTCCAGTTCGCGGCCCTTCTGATCGACTTCGGTGAACAGCCGCGCATTGCGCATCGCCAGCACCGACTGGTGCGCGAACGTCTTCATCAGCCCGATCAGGTTGGGCGAGAATTCGCCGGCCGCGCGGCGCAGCACCACCAGCGAGCCCAGGATGCCTTTTTGATCGACCAGCGGCACCACCAGCACCGAATGAAAGCCGGCCTCGGCCGCGACGTCATGCAACAGATGCTCGGCCGCGTTGGTGAGATCGGGAACGGCGATCGGCTCGCCCTGGCTGGCGGCCTGGCCGAGCACGCTGTTCTCCTGGTCGATCTGCAGATGCCGGCCCTCGGCCGCCTTGTCGATGCCGATGGCTTCAGAGAGGTTGAACTGATGCCTGGTGGCGTCATAGCCGTAGATCAGCACCGCGTCGGCCTGGGTGATTTCCAGCGCGCGCGCGGCGACCGTCGGCAGCACGGCGTTGAGATCGAGCGAGGACGACACCGCGCGGCCGACCTCCTCGAGCACCTTGAGCTCGTTGATCGAGCGCGCCAGATCCCGGGTGCGCTCCTCGACCTTGGTCTCGAGGCCTTCATAGGTCTCCTGCAGCCGGCCGGCCATGCTGTTGAACTGGTCGGACAGTTCTTCCAGCTCGTCCTTGGTGTGCACCTCGATGCGGTGGCTGAAATCGCCGGCGCCGAGCCGCCGCGCGCCGGCGCGCAGCGCGGTGATCGGAATCAGCATCCGGCGCGCCAGCACCGTGCCGGCGAGGATCGCAACCAGAAGGCCGAGCGCGATCAACAGCGCGCTCCGCACCAGCTGATCGCGGATCGGCGCCAGCGCCTGCGCGGTCGGCTGCTCGAACAGCACGTACCAGCCGAGCTTCGGCACCGCGCTCGATGTCGTCAGCACCGCCTGGCCGTCGATGCCGGTGCCCGAGGTGAGCGACACGCCGTCCGGCTTCAGCAGGGCGGCGACCTGCGGCAGCGCGGCGAGTTCCTTGCCGACCTCCGGGCCCTTCGAGCCTGCCAGCACCTGGCCGCGCGCATCGACCACATAGGCGTAAGCGGCCTTGCCGACCTGGGCGTCGCCGAGGAAATCGTTGAGAAAGCGCAGGTCGATCTCGGCCAGCGTCACCCCGGCGTTGAAGCCGGAATGCGACACCGCGATCGACATGAAGGGGCGCGAGCCGACGAAATAGGCCGGCGCGAAGATAACGCCCTTGGCGGCGGTTTCGGAAAAGCGGATGTCGCGGGAAAAGTCGGCGTTGCTGTTGGTCGAGATCGCCGTGCGCGTCAGCCGCAGCTGCTCGCGGCCGCTGCCGTTGAGGAAGGAGAGCTGGCTCACCGCCGGCACCTGGTTCAGGAGCTGGGCATAGTCGGAGCGGTGCTGTTCCAGCGTGGTCGCGCTGGCGCGGGTCACCCAGCTGATCTGCCGTTCCAGCTCCGAAATCGCCTGCTCGATCCGCAACGCGGTGGCTTCCGCCTTCTCGCCCATCGCGTCGACCAGCGCGACCCGGGTGCCGCGATAGCTGATCCAGGTCTCCATCGCGCCGTTGACGGCCAGCACGAACACCACGAGCCCGACCAGCGCAGCGACGTATTTGGCGAACAGGCCTTCGCGGAGAAACCAGATTTTGTCCCTGACGCCGTTCATCCAGATCCTCGTGCGCTCCTCGTCAAAGGTTTGCGCTCAGCCGGGTTGTGTTTAGCACAATTCGAGGGGGCTGGCCGGGCTGTCGGCCAGCGTGGTTAGCCGTGTTTTTGGGCGGTTTTCTTCTCCCTCCCCCGCCTGCGGGGGAGGGCCGGGGAGGTCGCGCTTCTCTTCTCCCTCCCCCGCTCGCGGGGGAGGGCTGGGGTGGGGGATGCCGCAAAGGCGGTGTGGAGGTGAGAATGTCAGCGGTTGAACAATTGCCGGAGCACGTCGTTCATCGCCGGGCTGTCCTGCGGGGCTTGCGGGATGGTCTCGTTCTGCGGCGCCGGTGCCGGCGGTGCGGCCGGGACCGGGGAGCCCGGCGCGGGAATGCTGCGGCCCTGGCTTGGACCTTGGCTTGGGCCTTGGCTTGGACCCTGGCCTGGCGGCGCTTGTCCGAGCCCCAGCCCGCCGCCGAGGCCCTGCTGGATCAGATTGCCGAGGGTTTCGCCGAGCTTGTCGGCAGACAATCCGCCGCCGGCCGATCCATCCGTGCCCAATCCGCTGCCGGCGGTTCCGCCTCCGGTCAATCCGCCGAGCAGCCCGCCCAGTCCGCCGCCGTCCTTGCCGAACAGGCCCTTGCCCATCTCCTTGAGCTTGGCATAGGCGGCGTCCGGATTGTCGAGGATGCCGGCCATGTCAGGATAGATGCGCGGCTGGGCCCACGGCCCGTCGATCATCACGGGAATGCCGAGCCCGACCGGATCGGAGGCGCGGCCCTGGCCTTCGGTGGTCATCACCAGTTTCGGCTCGACCCGGAACGCGATCTGTTTGGTGCCGAGGTCGATGGTGCCGACGCCGGTCAGCTTCACCAGCGGGCCCACCAGGTTGAGATCGGTGGTGACGGCCTGGCCCTTGTCGATGCGGAACGAGGCGGACAATTGCGAGAGGTCGGTGACCTGGTCCTGCTTCTCCTGCCAGCCCGACAGCGTGCCCGAGGTCAGCGAGCGGATCATCTTGGCGACGTTGAGCCCGATGATCGCGCCGTCCTGGAACACGACGAACGCCGTGCCATTGAGGTTCGCCATGAGGGCGCGCTGGCTCGAGCCCGTGGCGCGCACGGAGATTTTCGCCTGCATCTTGCCGTCGAGCTTGTCGAAATCGGCGGTACTGGTCAGCAGCGGCAAGGCGCGGACGCCGGCAAGGTCGCTGTGCAACGTGAAACTCGGCTCGGCCGCGGCGGCGTCGGCGGTGACCTCGCCGCTGGCCTGGCCGCCATAGGCGCCGAGATTGGAGAACCGCACCTTGAGCACGCCGCTGCCGAGTGTGGCGTCGATCGCGGCCGGTGCGAAATGCGCGCCCGCAATGTTGAACTCGGCGGCGGAGGCCCGCACCTGCGCGTCGACATAGTTCAGTCCGCTGATGTCGAACGTCGCATTGCTCCAGGCCTGAGCACCGGGCGAGGGCGTCGCCTTGGCGCCGGATATGTCGAGCCGCTGGAAGTCGAGATCGAGCTTGACCAGCGGCTTGCTGGCGAGATCGACCGATGCCCAGCCGTTGAACGCGCCGTCGCCGAGCGTGCCGGACAGGCCGTTGATCATCACGGTAGATCCATTGAGCCGCACCTCGGCCCTGGCCGCCAGCGTGGCCTGCAACAGGCTGGGCGCGTCGAGGCCGATCTCGACCGGAATGTTCTGCCGCTCCAGCGGCGGTGGCGGCGCGGTGGCGCGGATGTCGAATTTGAGCGGATGGCCGCCGGTCTTCGCAGCGCCGGTGATCTTGATCTTGCGATCGGCGCCCATCCTCATCCCGGCGTCGATGCCGTCGATGCGATTTTCGACGCGATCGCGCAGGTTGGAGAACACCACCACGCCGTCGGTCACGGTGATGCGATCGATCGCGGCCTTGCCGGCCTCGCTCGGGGCGGCTGCCGGCTTGGCGGATGAAATCAGCTGTCCGGAGCGTTCGCGCAGCAACGGCACATGCAGCACCGGCTTGTTGATGACGAGTTCGGTGACTTGCGGGCGGCCCGACCACAGGCTCGACAGCGTCACGTCGGCCTGGACGCTGCCGACGGTCAGGCGGCTCGTGCCGCCGCGGTCCTTGGGGTCCTGCAGCGTGACGTCGTTCAGCGTGACGTTGAGGGATGGCCAGATGCCGATCCTGGTGGCGCCGGCGATGGTCAGCTTGTAGCCGGTTTCGCGCTCGACCCGGCTCTGGATCTCCGACGTCAGGAATCCCGAGGGGACGCCGACGATCAGCAGCAA
>JBAQER010000826.1:0-2700 GCA_049286845.1 Bradyrhizobium sp. | reverse complement strand
GCTCTGGTCCATGATCCAGCCATACAGCAGCGGACCGAAGATGCCGGAGAGGTTGAAGCCGGTGGAGACGATGCCGAAGGCCCTGCCGGCCGCGCCCGGCGGTGCTGCGTTGCGCACCAGCATGTCGCGCGACGGCGCGATCACGCCGCCGAGAAATCCGGCGATCGCCATCATCGCCGTCAGCAGCAGCGATGGCAGCGCAACCGTCGCAATGATGAGCACGATTGCCGCGTTGATGGCGAAACAGGCGGCGGCGACCTGACCGTGACGCCTTGTGCGGTCGGCGAGATAGCCGCCGGCCAGCACGCCAATGGCGCTGGCGGCGAGATAGGCGGTCAGCGCCATATTGGCTGCCGAGAAAGATGCGCCATAGCCACTCATCAGTGCGACCACGCCGAAATTGCTGATGCCGGCGTTGGACAGTCCAAGCAGCATGAAGAAGATCGTCAGCACGATGATGGTCGGTGTGATGATATTCTGCTTCGGCGCGTGCACGCCATCGGCCTTGCGGTCGGCGGCGCTGGCGTCGGGCAGGCCCATCGCGATCAGCAATAGCGCCGCCAGCGGCCCCACCGCGCCGGCCACGATCAGCGCGCCGAGCCCGCCGACGGTTGCCACCAGTGCTGCGATGATGGCAGGCGCCACCGCGCCGCCGAGGAAGCCGGCAAAGGTGTGGATCGAAAAGGCGCGACCCATCCGGGCCTCGTCCATATGCGCCGACAGGATCGCGTAATCGGCCGGATGATAGACGCTGTTGGCGAGGCCCAGCAGTGCGGCGCTGACGATCAGCCAGAAATAACTCAACTGCAGGCCGAGCATGATCAGCGCGCAGCCGCCGAGCGTGAGGCCCATCAGCAGGACCTTGCGCGCGCCGATATGGTCGGCGAGATATCCGGTCGGCGCCTGCGTCAGGCCGGAGACGACGCCGAACACGGTGAGCGCGAAGCCGAGCTCGATATAGCCGACGCCGAGTTGTTCCTTCAGGAACGGGAACAGCATCGGCAGCACGAACAGATGAAAATGGCTGACCCAATGGGCGATCGAGATCGCCACCAGCGTGCGCAGCGAGGTGTCCGACTTCGCTTGTTGCGGTGCGGCCAATATGTCGGCCATCTTGAACTGAAACCCCGTGTGAAATGAACGGCCCGGCAAGGCAGGCTCAAATTATCGGCTGGGCCGGTTAGTTGTCCATGAATACCGCTGCATGGCAGCCCTCGCGAGGGGCACGGGAACGGCGAAATTCGGGAAGATAAAGCTGCTTGAGCTGCGATCGAGATTCGCAGCGCCCCCCGATCTCCAGCTTAAGGAGGCTTCTCTACAACGGCTCGTCGTCGTCGCCGCTGCGGTCGCGCTTCGGCGTGGCGATGTCGCCATCCTCGTAGTCGTCATCGCCGGCTGGCGCCGGCGGTGGTTTTTTCTTCGATTTGCTGTCGTCCTTGTTCGGACGTTCGGTCTTTTTCCCGATTCCACCCATTTCATTCCCTTTGATCGGGTCGGTCACATCGGCGGATCGACCTCAATGTCACCGCCTTTTGCTGGGCATACTAGCCTTAATCCGACAATATTTCCTGCCTTTTTCCGTTGTTCGGTGTAAACGGAGGCATAACCCCGAGCATGATCCAGAAAATGGAGACCCTCAGGACAAACGCGTAGCGTTTGCCCCGGGCATGCTCAAACAACAGATGAGATCATGATCCCGTTCAATCGGATCATGATTTGGAGCCAAGATGAAAAAGCCGAAGATCGAAGCCGTCGAAGAACAGCAGCCCCGCAAGATCCTGCGTGCCGATAAAGCGCCGACCACCGGGTACTCGCTGGTCGTGGACGGTCACTTCAAGTCGCACCACGACACTGTCGAGGCCGCCGAAGAGGCGGGCATGGCGCTGAAGAACAAGTTCCCGATGCTTCAGGTGCAGGTCTACGATGCCGCGACCAAGACGCGGTCGATGGTGCAATGGCCGGTGCCGGCCTAGTGTATTGCACTGTGCTGGGCTCATCCTTCGAGACGGCGCTTCGCGCCTCCTCTGGATGAGGTCTACCAGACCCTCGTGGTGAGGAGCGCGGCAACGCCGCGCGTCTCGAACCAAGAGGCCGGGCATGTGCGACCAGGCAACATGATCGCTTAAGTCCGGCGTCCGCCGTTCTGCTGGCTCGCCAGCCAATCCGATAGTGCCGGGGCTTTTTCGCTCGACTTCTTCGGTGATTTGGCGCGCGTCGTTTTCGCGGCGGGAGGTCGCGGCGGCTCGGCGGCTTCGCGGGCGAGCCGCAATGCTTTCAGCCTGGCCATGTTGTCGAGCACGGCTTTCGTTGCGGCGTCGCGCTCGGTGCCGCCGGCCTTGGCCTGGCCTGCTGCGCGCGTAGCCTTGTTGAAACGCGCATCGGCGCGGTCGCGATCTTCTTTTGTCATCTAGGTCGTTTTCTTTTTCTTGGGTTTGGCCTTGGCCTTTACCTTCGGCTCCGGCGGGTTTTCTAGGTCGGCGGCTTCCTTTGCCAGTCGCAGCGCGCGCAGGTCCGCCGTCCGCTTCCGAATCGCGATGTCGGCTGCCGCGATATCGGCCATCGCCTTGATACCTTCGGCATTCTGGGCGGCCTTTCGGCTCAGTCTGATCTCTCTCAGTTCGGCCGGCGTTTTCGGTTCGTCGTTCATCGGGTGCCTCAAATTCACCGCGCCCAGCATGGGTGCAGCGACCTGTCCAAACC
>JBAQER010000825.1:0-4344 GCA_049286845.1 Bradyrhizobium sp. | reverse complement strand
GCTCTGGTCGGTCCATTTGCGCGTCTGCAGCTGCCCCTCGATGTAAACCTTGGCGCCCTTCTTCAGATATTGCTCGGCGACCTTGCAAAGGCCTTCGTTGAAAATCACCACCCGGTGCCACTCGGTCTTTTCCTTGCGCTCGCCGGTGGCCTTGTCGCGCCAGCTATCGGAAGTCGCCACGCTCAGATTGGCGATCGGCCGCCCGTCCTGGGTCCGCCGGATTTCCGGATCCTTGCCGAGGTTTCCGACCAGAATCACCTTGTTCACGCTTCCCGCCATCGCCGCTCTCCACTCTTCGAATTTACTGCAAAACCACTGGCCCCGCCCGATCCGGACGCCGGCTGAGCCGCCGCCACGCCCTCGGGACCTCTCGGGACCACATTGAAAGGACCCTATACGCTCACCGGTCCCGCGAGCCCGGCGATCCCCGGTTATCCACATATAGCATTCCCGGACCTCATGTTCCAGTTTTGTTCCTCGCCTCGTTTGTTTGCAGGGCAGAGACGATACTCTGGCAACGCCATCTCGGCCGGCAGCGATCGCTGGTTCCCTCGGGTTCCCTGCCGCCCCCCGGAATTCGGTAAACAAATCATTAACTTGCCACAATTCACTTCGCTGGCGAGTGTTGCATTTGGGAGACGGCTTTTTGCACTGAATCGGGTATACGTATCCGCGAACCCAGATCGCTTGGGCGCTCGCACCAATTAATTCGAAACCGCTTCGGGACCAAAGGAAGCGGACAAAAACCGGAGAGACGACGATGAAGAAGATTTTGCTGGGTACTGTTGGTCTGGTGGCGCTGAGCCTGTCGGCTCCGGCATCGGCCGCCGATCTCGCTGCCCGCCCCTACACCAAGGCCCCCCCGATGATCGCCGCGGTTTATGACTGGAGCGGCTTCTACATCGGCCTCAACGGCGGCGGCGGCTGGAGCCATAAGTGCTGGGATTTCTCCGGACAGGCCAATGCCCGCCTCGCAACCAACGTCGCGGAAGGCTGTCATGATGCAACCGGCGGCACCGTCGGTGGACAGATCGGCTATCGCTGGCAGGCTGCTTCCTGGGTGTTCGGCCTGGAAGCTCAGGGCAACTGGGCTGACTTCAAGGGTTCCAATGTCAGCCTGTTCTTCCCCACCATCACCAACCAGACCAAGATCGATGCGTTCGGCCTGTTCACCGGTCAGGTCGGCTACGCCTTCAACAACGCCCTGCTCTACGTCAAGGGCGGCGCCGCTGTCGTCAATGACAAGTACAGCTACGGTGCGACGGGCGGCGTCATAAACGGCACCGCTGACGAGACCCGCTGGGGTGGCGTGATCGGCGTCGGCCTCGAATACGGCTTCGCCCCGAACTGGTCGGTCGGCATCGAGTACGACCACGCCTTCATGGGCCATCGCGACATCACCTTCAACCAGATCACCCCGGTTGCTTCGCCGGTCGACCGCATCGGTCAGGATCTGGATATCGTCACTGCCCGCATCAACTATCGTTGGGGTGGCCCGGTCGTCGCGAAGTACTGATCTTCTCGACCTCATCTCGATTGAGCTACGAAAGGCCGGCCTCGCGCCGGCCTTTTTGTTTGCGGGACGCTGCCAACTGCTGCCATTGCAGCTGGCCTTTTCTGTTTGACGCGTTTTCTTCACGCGAGCCGGTGTCCACCCCGCATCAAGTGCGGGGCAGGCTCTCGCTTGAAAACGCTCTTTCGCAAAACTATCCGTTGATGGCTTGCACGGAACACTGGAAATCGCCGCGCGTTCTTCCTATGTTCCGAACTCACCCATTGGCGTCCGATCCCCGGCTTCCGGAAGATGCGCGCCTGAACGCGGCGCGATCAACGCGCCTGGGAATGCCGATATGGATGAAGTGATCAGGGCGAAGCGCCAACAGAACGCCGCATCCGCCACGCGCGCGATAACGATCCGCGGCGCGCGCGAGCACAATCTCAAGAACGTCGACCTGGAAATCCCGCGCGACAGGCTCGTGGTGTTCACCGGCCTGTCCGGCTCGGGCAAATCCTCGCTCGCCTTCGACACCATCTATGCCGAGGGACAGCGGCGATACGTCGAGTCGCTGTCGGCCTATGCGCGCCAGTTCCTGGAGATGATGCAGAAGCCCGACGTCGACCAGATCGATGGCCTGTCGCCGGCGATTTCGATCGAGCAGAAGACCACCTCGAAGAACCCGCGCTCGACCGTGGGCACCGTGACCGAGATCTACGACTACATGCGGCTGTTGTGGGCGCGCGTCGGCGTGCCCTATTCGCCAGCCACGGGCCTGCCGATCGAAAGCCAGATCGTCTCGCAGATGGTCGATCGCGTGCTGGCGCTGCCCGAGGGCACGCGGCTCTATCTGCTGGCGCCGGTCGTGCGCGGCCGCAAGGGCGAGTACAAGAAGGAACTCGCCGACTATCTCAAGAAGGGATTCCAGCGGGTCAAGATCGACGGCACGTTTTACGAGCTTTCGGAAGCGCCCACGCTGGACAAGAAATTCCCGCACGACATCGACGTTGTTGTGGACCGCATCGTGGTGCGGCCGGACATCGGCCAGCGGCTGGCGGAAAGCTTTGAAACCGCGCTGAAGCTCGCCGAGGGCCTCGCGGTGATCGAATATGCCGACGCGCCCCCCTCGTCGTCACCGAGCCGCGCTGAAAGCGCGAGACCCGGTGACCCATCCTCTTCAAAAGAGATGGATGGCCGGGTCAAGCCCGGCCATGACGAGAAGAAAAAGACCGCAAAGATCCACGACAAGAGCGGGCCGGAGCGGATCTTGTTTTCCGAAAAGTTCGCCTGCCCGGTTTCCGGCTTCACGATTCCGGAAATCGAGCCCAGGCTGTTTTCCTTCAACAATCCCTACGGCGCCTGTCCTGCCTGCGGCGGCCTCGGCGTCGAGCAGCACATCGACGAGGACCTGGTCATTCCCGACAAGGAATTGACCTTGCGCAAGGGCGCGATCGCGCCGTGGGCGAAATCGTCCTCGCCCTATTACATCCAGACCCTGACCGCGCTCGGCAAATTCTACAAGTTCACGCTCGACACCAAGTGGAAGGACCTGTCGAAGAAGGTGCAGCAGGCGCTGCTGCACGGTTCCGGCGACGATGAGATCAAGTTCTCCTATGAAGACGGCGTCCGCTCCTACGACACCAAGAAGCCGTTCGAGGGGGTCGTCACCAATATCAACCGGCGCTATCGCGAGACCGAGAGCGAGTGGGCGCGCGAGGAACTGGCGAAGTATTTTTCCGACATTCCCTGCGAGGGCTGCCACGGCCACCGGCTCAAGCCGGAAGCCCTGTGCGTCAAGATCGGCGGCAAGCATATCGGCGAAATCTCCGAAATGTCGGTGCGCGGCGCCGGCGAATGGTTCGAGACCGTGCCGAAGGCGCTGAATGCGCAGCAGAACGAGATCGCCGGCCGCGTCTTGAAGGAAATCCGCGAGCGGCTGTCGTTCCTGCTCGACGTCGGTCTCAACTACCTGACCCTGGCGCGCGCCTCCGGCACCCTTTCCGGCGGCGAGAGCCAGCGCATCCGCCTCGCCTCCCAGATCGGCTCCGGGCTGACCGGCGTGCTCTATGTGCTGGACGAGCCCTCGATCGGCCTGCACCAGCGCGACAACGCGCGCCTGCTGGAAACCCTGAAGCGGCTGCGCGACCTCGGCAACACCGTGATCGTGGTCGAGCATGACGAGGACGCCATTCGGCTGGCCGACTACGTCGTCGACGTCGGTCCCGGCGCCGGCGTCCATGGCGGCAACATCGTCGCGCAAGGTTCGCCTGCCGACGTCATGAACAATCCGAAATCGCTGACCGGAAAATATCTCACCGGCGAGTTGTCGGTGGAGATCCCCGAGCGCAAGCCGCCGAACCATCGCCGCACCATCAAGGTCGTCAACGCCCGCGGCAACAATCTGAAGAACGTCTCGGCGGAGATTCCGCTGGGCCTGTTCACCTGCGTCACGGGAGTCTCCGGCGGCGGCAAGTCGACGCTCCTCATCGACACGCTTTACAAGGCGATCGCGCGCAAACTCAACAACGCCAGCGAGGGCGCCGCCCCGCACGACCGCATCGAGGGCCTCGAGCATATCGACAAGATCATCGACATCGACCAGTCGCCGATCGGCCGCACCCCGCGCTCGAATCCCGCGACCTATACCGGCGCCTTCACGCCGATCCGCGAATGGTTCGCCGCCCTCCCCGAATCCAAGGCGCGCGGCTACGAGCCCGGCCGCTTCTCGTTCAACGTCAAGGGCGGCCGCTGCGAGGCCTGCCAGGGCGACGGCGTCATCAAGATCGAGATGCACTTCCTGCCTGACGTCTACGTCACCTGCGATGTCTGCAAGGGCAAGCGCTACAACC
>JBAQER010000824.1:0-1765 GCA_049286845.1 Bradyrhizobium sp. | reverse complement strand
CCCATCATGCCCTTCATCATGCTCATCATCGGCATACCGCCCATTCCACCCATGCCGCCTTGTGGCGCGCTCGGGCCCGGCTGGCTGGCTGCCGGCGGCGGGTTTGCCGGAGCAGGCGCAGATTTCGCGCTGTCCGATGGGTGATGTGAATCGTGCTCGGCTGGGGCAGGGGCTTGCGCCCAGGCCGGAACCGCAAGTGCCGCGACTGCGGTCGCCATCATCAAGCGCTTCATGGTCTATCTCCTGCTGTTCATGGCGAAGGCGTAACAAAGAAATATGGCCCAGGACGACAACCGGGATTTGACCCACGTCAAGCCCGGCGTTCCGAACCAAAGGATGAAGCTTGCGGCTTTGGCCGATTGTTACATGGGCAAGCAGCAGCTCGTTCAGGTATGGCTGTCTTGACCCAGATCAAGTCTCGCAATGGAGTCCGGCATAGGTTGATCAACCAAATGAAATGTCGAAGGGAGGAATTGCCATGCGCGTTTTCCTCATGTCAGCAATGTCGGCGATCGTTCTCGCCATCGGTTCGATGCTGGTTCTCGATCAAATGGTGCAGCGCAACGCCGATCAGGCCTTCGGCTCATCGAGCAGCGTTCGTCTTCCCGACCACGGCAATATCCATAACCTGGTCGGACGTGACTGGTCTTCGGCGAAGGAGCATGGATGGGGCGACGAGATCCCGACGGCCAACTCGCCGCTCTCGCTTGCGCAGCCCTCGGCGTCGAAATAGAGCGTCGTCCTAGGCGGCGAGCACCCGTACCTGCGGCCGGGCGCGGCGTTCCGGGACGTATTCGACGACCATGTAATGCTCGGCGACGGTGACGCGCTCGACCAGTGTGGTTTCGCCGGCAGTCGGCATTACTTCCGTATTCGCAACCGGAAGCGGCGCCTCCTGGTCAATCGCTTCAGGAACAAGCGGCGGTGATTGGATCGTTTCTGGAAACACCCCGAATTCGCCCGCTACCTCCTGGAGCGGCTTCTGCTTGTCGGCCCAGTGCAAGGCGGTGTAGTCGAAGCCCTGCACGATGGTGGGCTTGACGACTTCGAAATAGGGCGAGATGTCGAAATCGCGGGGCATGTAGAGCGATGAATCGCGGATGTGCAGGATTTCGCGCCGCGCCTGCCTCGAGCCGGCGCGCGTGATCTTGGGCAGGATCGGATAGCGCACGGCGTCGAACGCCTGCGCGATCAGGGCCGAGCAGATGATCTTGGTCGGATCGCCCGAGCCGAATGCGATCATGCGCCGCCGCCAGCGCTGCGGTATCGGCAGCGGGATCAGATAGCGCATCAGATCGAGGATGTTCTTGGTGTCGTAGCCGAAGCCGATCCGGTTGATGGCGTAACGGCACACGGTGGTGCGGTCTTCGTAGGACAGTCCAACCGGCCGGCACAGCCGCGTGTGATACGGAAAATACTTCGATAGCGGCGCCGAGGTCACGCCCTCGCCGATATTGGCCTCGATCAGCACATGCGGCTCGCCGTCGGGCTCGGAAGCGCCGTCGACCGGACCGACAAAGAGCGCGGCATGGGACCAGGTGGACTGCGTCAGGTACTTGATGATGCCGGAAACGCGGTTGTTGCCCTCGACCAGCATGACGTCGCCGGGCTCCATGATGCCGCGCAGATGTTCCGGGTCGCTCGGCGTGAACGGCTCATAGCCCGGCACCTCCTTCTGGAGGTAACTCGCGATCAGCTTGCCGACAGTATCGAGCACGAGACCCATGATAATTCCCCCCAGCGGCCTTTCTGACCGCTTTTTGTG
>JBAQER010000823.1:0-2905 GCA_049286845.1 Bradyrhizobium sp. | reverse complement strand
ATGCGATACAGCCTGCCCGCCGCGACCACGGCTTCGAGGCTGGAAATGTTGCCGATGGTCTGGGTCGGATCGCGCCGAAACAACAGAATGTCGGCAGGCGCATCGGTCTCGATACGGCCCAACCCGCGCACGCCGAGCCGGTCGCCGGCATCTGATGTTGCGAGCTTCCAGACCTGCTCGGCATTGATTCCGGCGTCGGCAAACAGCGCCATCTCCTCAAGCAGGCTGGCGCCCGGAATGACGAACGGCTGCGCGACGTCGGTTCCGAGATATAGTTGCGCACCGGCGTCGAACAGCTTCTTTGCCAGCTGCTGCTTCCCGACGATCGCAGGTGCCACCTGCCGCTCCAGATAGTCGCGCGCCATCCGGTTACTCGCGCGGTCGGGGTGCCAGATCACGTCGAGATAAAACGGGGGGACCCTCAACATATCGGGATGCCGGCGGGCAGCTTCGAAATCCCGATAACACAGCATCCGCTGGTTGGTGACGATGGTCGGAGTGTTGGCGATGCCGTACTTCAGCGTGGTTTCGACGATGCGATCCATCCGTCGCTCGTCTACGGCGTGCCAGTCGCAGGAGCGATTGACCAGCGCGTCGCGCTCCAGCGTGCCTGGCTCCGGAACGCCAAAGAAATGCTGGACTTCCGCAATGCGCGCGTCCTCGTAGGTTATTCCGGCGGGCACGTGGCCCATCATCTTGAGGCCGTGCTTCGCGCAAGCGCGCTCCAGCGAGCGGATCATCGGCTCGGTCAAGCCTTCGTAGAATTTCAGGAAGCTCGCCCCGGTCGCCTTGACGCGGGCTGCGGCCGCATCGGCCGCAGCCGCGCTGGCGTCTGCCAGCAGGATCGTGTTCTTGAATGTAGCCTTGCCGGCGCCGACGAAGGGCCCGCAGGAGAACACCCGCGGCACCGGATGAACGCCTTCGTCGCTTAATTTCCGTGCCGCGGCGACGGCGGTTCCGTCGAGGTCGCCGGCTTCGCGTACGCTGGTCACGCCGTGCAGCAGATAAAGAAGTGCCGCCGCCTGTGTAAGTTTCAAGGCATTGTCCGGCGGCAAATGGACGTGCATGTCGACCAGCCCGGGCAGGGCGAAACATCCTGCGAACTCGGACGGCGGCTCGGTCCGCGTATCGGAAACTCCCGAGATCGCCCCCTCGGAGACGGCAATCGTCGCGTCCGTGCGCCGATCGCGCGTCGGGTTGATGACGGTGACGCCATCGATCTGGAATCGTCCCTCGGCGGCCCGCCGCGGTGGTCCCGGCCGCCGAAGCCCAAGACGGTTGAGAAAATTCATTGCAAGACCCGCCCGATATGCCACAACGTCCGCAGCGATAATCATGAATATGAGCATATATTCATGTTGTCAACGGAGTTGTGCGCGACATGGCCAAGAAGGCGATTGGCAAACCAGCCGGGCTGCGCAAGCTGCCCACCCAGGCGCGCAGCCGGGCGCGCGTGGCTGATATTCTGAAGGCAGCCGCAGCACTGCTGAGCGAGGTCGGCTACGACGGCCTTTCAACCAATCTGGTCGCCGAGCGCGCGAAGGTCCCGGTAGGCTCGATCTACCAGTTCTTCGAGGGCAAGGACGACATCGTCGCGGCGCTGGTCGAGCAGTTCCAGGACAGTATCCTGAGGCTTGCGAGCGAACAGCTCGATGCAGCCGGCGCCAGACGAGACCGCCGCGCTTTCATAGCGAGGCTTGTCGACGGGGTGGCCGGCATTCAGGCGGAGGCGTCGGCTTTCGTATGCGTATTTTCCGGCAGCCCATCGCACCCGCGGTTCGACAGTCTGGCACGCGAGCTTCGCGGAACGCTGATGAACCACCTCGATCGGGTCTTTGCCGAAGCGTTTCCGCGCCTGCCCAGGGAAGACCGGAGCCGGATGCTTGCCGCATGGTCGGAAATCACCGGCGCAATGATCTCGAACCTCGACCGGAGCAAGCCGGGCGAGCGCGGCAAGCTGCTTGAAGAACTCAAGATCATCCTTTGCGCCTATCTCGACGCCAAGCTGGCGGCTGTGGGTTGAGATTCCTGCAGAGCAGCGTGGTCCTGGAAGGGGGCGTAAGATGTTGATCCGGTGTCGGTTGCCGGGCATGATCCGCCAAAATTGTGATCTGAGATTGGATAGCCAGCAATGAGGAGGCCGGTGGTCGGTGTGATCGCAAACGCGTATCGGATCGAGGATCGATTTGCGACGCAGATGGCCGGCGAGCGAAATCTTCGCGCGGTGGCCGAGGTCGCTGGCGCGCTGCCGCTGATGTTTGCCGGCTCCCCCGAAATCACCGATATCGGCGCGCTGCTGGATACCGTTGACGGCGTGGTGCTGACCGGCGCCCGCGCCAATGTCCACCCCGCGCATTTTCGCGCCGAGCCGCACCCCAAACACGAACCCTACGACCTGCATCGCGACGACATGGCGCTGGCATTGTCGCGAGCCTGTGTCGAGCGCGGCGTACCGCTGTTCGGCATCTGCCGCGGCCTGCAGGAGATGAATGTCGCCTTCGGCGGCTCGCTGCACCCTGAAATCCGCGAATTGCCCGGGCGCATGAATCATCGGATGCCGCGGCTGGAGAGCGGTGAAATCCACCCTGATCCCACCGTCGTCTTCGCCGACCGGCATGACGTCAGTCTCGTTCCTGGCGGGGCCTTTGCCAGGATTCTGGGTTGCGAGACCATCCGCGTCAATTCGCTTCACGGCCAGGGCATTCTCGAGCCCGGCGAGCGGGTCGTCGTCGAGGGCGTGGCGGAAGACGGCACGATCGAGGCAATCCGGATCGCGGATGCGCCGGGATTTGCGCTCGGGGTGCAGTGGCATGCGGAATACGATCCGCAACGCAATCCGATCAACCGCGCATTGTTTCAGGCGTTCGGCGAGGCGCTGGTGGCGCGCAAGCGCCCTACCTAGCCG
>JBAQER010000822.1:0-3901 GCA_049286845.1 Bradyrhizobium sp. | reverse complement strand
GGCGAATGCCATATGCCCCGGCGTATGGCCCGGCGTCGGCAGGATGCGCAGATGATCGCCGATCTCGTAATCGTCGCGCACCATCTCGGCCTGCCTGGCCGCGACCACCGGCAGCACGCTGTCGGCGAACGGCGGCACTTCCGCCTTGGCGTTCTGTTCGGTCCAGTAATCGAATTCGCTCTTGCCGAACACGTAGCGCGCGTTCGGAAAGGTCGGCAGCCAGCGGCCGTTCTCCAGCCGGGTGTTCCAGCCGACGTGATCGACATGCAGATGCGTGCACATCACGAAGTCGATGTCGTCGACGGAAAAACCGGCCGCGGCCAGCGCGCGCATGTAGCCGTTGTCGGTCTTCATGTTCCACTTCGGCCGCAGCGGCCGCGGCTTGTCGTTGCCGATGCAGCTGTCGACCAGGATGGTGTGATGCGGCGTCTTGACTACGTAGGACTGGAAGCACAGGACCAGCGTGTCATTGGCGTCGAGCGCGCCGGCCTCTCGCATCCACGCCCGGTTCTCCGCAAGCTGCTCCGGCGTCAGTGCGGGAAACATGTCCAGCGCCGGCAGGAAGCTGGTTTCCTGCTCGATGATGCGGTGGATCGTGAGATCGCCGACGGTGAACTTGAGACTCATGGAAACTTCCCTGGCAACGTCCTGCGGCTTCAAGCCGGCGGCGGCAGCGAGATTTTCACCGACGGCCGCTCCAGCATCTTCTGGTGGAAGGCGTCGAGCTTCGGAAACGCCTTGCGCCAGCCGCAATCGGCAAAGCGGAAATCGGCATAGCCGAGCACGCAAGTGAGCGCGATCTGCGCGATGTCGAGCGGGCGCGACAGCGTGTCGGCCTGCTTCTCGAATCGCGCCATGCCGTTCCAGGCCCGGGCCCAGTGGTCGTCGGCCCACGCCTGCCAGCGCAGCGGCTCCGGCCGCACCATGTTCTCGTAGCGGCACAGCAGCATCGAATCGAGCATGCCCTGCAGCATGGAGTGCTCGGTCTTGACCTTCCATCTGATGGCGCCGGACGCCGGAATGAGTTTTCCGCCGCCGGCCAGTTCGTCGAGATATTCGACGATGACATAGGAATCGAGGATCACGTCGCCATTGTCGAGGATCAGGACCGGCAGCTTCTTCAGCGGCGTGATGCGCGAATATTCGTCATTGGGCTGGCCCGGCACCACGGTCGCCGCAATGAATTCGATCTTGTCGATCAGCCCGAGTTCGATCGCGGCGATGCGCACCTTGCGGGCGAACGGCGAGGCCGGGGAGAAGGAGAGTTTCATTTTGTTGTTCCTTGAGTGGCGTTCAAATTCCTGACCCTCATCCTGAGGAGCGCGCCGTTCGGCGCGCGTCTCGAAGGATGGGCAGCAATGAATTATCTCCCGGCACCCTTCGAGCCGCGAAGGGTGACCATTCTCTCTGGGCTCATCCTTCGAGACGCGCGCGAGGCGCGCTCCTCAGGATGAGGACAGCTGCATCACGCCGCGATGATTTCCTGGCGCTGCTCGCCGAGGCCTTCGATGCCGAGCGTGACCACGTCGCCGACGTTGAGGTACTGCGGCGGCTTCATGCCGGTGCCGACGCCGGGCGGCGTGCCCGTGGTGACGATGTCGCCGGGCAGCAGCGTCATGAACTGCGAGACGTAGGAGATGCATTTGGCCATGTTGAAGATCATGGTCGAGGTCGATCCGGTCTGGCGGCGCTGGCCATTGACGTCGAGCCACATCGACAGTTTCTGCACATCCGGGATTTCGTCCTTGGTGGCGACCCAGGGGCCGAGCGGGCCGAAGGTGTCGTGAGACTTGCCCTTGGTCCACTGGCCCAGGCGCTCGATCTGGAAGTTGCGCTCGGAGACGTCGTTGCAGGCGCAGTAGCCGGCGATGTGATTGAGCGCGTCGGCCTCGGAAACATATTTGGCGCGGGTGCCGATGATGGCGGCAATTTCGACTTCCCAGTCGAGCTTGGTCGAACCGCGCGGCTTCTCCACCGGATCGTTGGGGCCGGAGAGCGCCGTATTGGCCTTGATGAAGAAGATCGGCTCCGACGGAATCGGATTGCCGGTTTCCTTGGCATGGTCGCTGTAGTTGAGGCCGATGGCGACGAATTTGGAGATACCGGTAACGGGCGCGCCGAACCGCGGCTTGCCGCTGACGGCCGGAAGCTTGGACGGATCGAGCGCGGCAAGCCTGGCCAGCGAGGCCGGCGAATAGGCCTCGCCATCGAGGTCCTTGATGTGCGCGGAGAGATCGCGCAACTGGCCCGATTTGTCGATCAGGCCGGGCTTTTCCTGGCCTTTTGCCCCGTAACGAACAAGCTTCATTTCTCGCTCCCTTTTGAAGGTTTTATTGGCTTGAATGCTTCATGGAACAGCGCGCAGGGAAATTCAACCTCGGACTGCGCGCTGCATTGCAGCCCTCCTCATCCTGAGGGAGCCTGGCTCACGCCAGGGCCACGAATTTGAAGGCGTCGCCGTCGCGCTTGATATGGCCGGCGTTGAAATGACCGCCGATCACCAGCGTCGGCGTATCGGCAAAGCGCGAGAACAGCTCGCGCCGCGTCATGGCCGATTGGGCAGGGTCGGAATCGGCGGTCGACGACCAGTCGAGATGCGCCATCTGGCAGGGGTGATGCGCGACGTCGCCGGTCAGCAGGCCGTGTTCGCCTGCGGACTGAATATGGATGCTCATGTGGCCCGGGCTGTGGCCGGGCGTCGGGATCAGGGTGATCTCGTCGCAGACCCGGGCGTCGCTGGCGACCAGATCGGCCTTGCCGGCGTCCGCGACCGGCTTCACGGAATCATTGAACACCGCCACCTTGTCGGGCGCGTCGCTGTGGTCGCGCCAGTGCTCATATTCGCTTCTGCCGAACACGTAGCGCGCGTTGGCAAAGGTCGGCACCCACTTTCCGCCGATTAGCCTGGTGTTCCAGCCGACGTGGTCGACATGCAGATGCGTGCATAGCACGGTGTCGATGCTGTCGGGCGGAAATCCCGCCGCGGTCATGGCTTCGAGGAAGGGTTCTTTCCGGTTGTTCCAGGTCGGCACGTTGCGGCCTTCCTTGTCGTTGCCGAGCCCGGTGTCGACCACGATCCGCCGCGACGGCGTTTCCACCACCAGCGAATGGATCGACATCTTGAGCCGGCCTTCGTCGGTCGCGAAAGGCGGAATGAGCCAGGGGTGTTTCTGGATTTCCTCGTTGGTGGCCAGTGGCAGGATGAACCTTGTGCTTCCGACCGTCTCCAATTCGACGATTTTGGTGATTTTGACCCGGCCTATGGTCCAGCGCATCCGGTATTCCCCGTATCTTGTTTGTTGGTGGCAAAGATGCTGGTTTCCTGAAGTCTGCGCAATGGATCATCTCGTCTCGGAGCGCGTTGGTCGGGCACGGAAAAGAGGAGCGGAGCATGCCAGAACTAGCCATTTCGGCCGAAAAGGTTCGCTTTCTGATCGAGAAAATGCGGGAATTCGACGTCAAGGAGGGGGAGTCCGATCCGGATTCCGGCTCGAACGCCGCCGACGACAACATGATCGACGTGCTCGAGGATAATGCCGATGATCCCGTGGTGCGCGAGATCACCGGCTTCATCAACGCCATGAGCGAGGACGAGCAGATCGATCTGGTCGCCCTGATGCGGCTCGGTCGCGGCGACGGCACCATCGAGGAATGGGACGATCTGCGCCGCGAGGCCGCCGACGGCCGCAACAACCGTACCGCCAGTTACCTGCTCGGCGAACCCCTGGTCAGCGATTACCTAGCCGAGGGCCTCGATGCGTTCGGCGAGACCTGGACCGACGAGCGCACCACGCCGGTGTGAGGATCGAGTCCGTGACGATTTCGTCGAGGCGTGGGCTTGATGTTGCGGCAAAGACGGTGAGCTCCCTCTCCCCTTGTGGGAGAGGGTTGGGGTGAGGGG
>JBAQER010000821.1:0-9574 GCA_049286845.1 Bradyrhizobium sp. | reverse complement strand
GCATCGAGCTGCAGCAACGCCACGTCGGCAGTGGCGCGATGCGACGTCATCGCCTGCATGTTGAAGGCCGGATGGATGGCGACGCTCTTCACGTCCTGCAGTTGCGGCTGCCGGTCCGCGCCATATTCGACGATCTTGTAGGTCGCCCCCGGCTGCACGCAATGCGCCGCGGTCAATACCAGCTTCGGTGCAATCAGCGTGCCCGTACAAAAGTTGCCGCGCGATCCGACAATGGTGACGACAGAGCGGCCGACGCCCTCGGCCGACGGCGCGCCGCCGCCAACGATGGCGTGAACCGGCAAAGCGAGCAGCAGCGCCAGGCCTGCGATCATCGGAGCCAGGATTTTCATCGCAGCAGGAGTCACGCGTAGAGCTCGCTATGTTCCTTCTGATACGGCGAATAGGAATCCTTGATGCTGGCCATGTTGAGCAGCATGGTGGCGACCGGCAAATTACCAGACGCAAACACCGTGGTCCGCACCCACAGACTCTCGGTCCGGCGGCTGCCGCTCAAGGCGACGACTTCCCGCTCGGTCTGGTAATCCTCGCCGGCGAAAAGCGGGCCGCGCAGCAGCCGGATTTCCTGGTCGGCAAACAGACCCACGGCCGGTCCCCTGACCGGCAGGCGATCCTCTCTCGCTCTGTATTGAAAGAGCACGCTGAGCATCTCGATCGGGATGATCTGATGTCCCCAGGGGTTGCCGGCGCCGGCGTAGAACGGGCTCGGCTCGGTGATGACTTTGAGCTTTTCCGCCAGCGAGAATGGATAGAGGTCGCCCATGTCCTGATCGACATCCATCCGCACCGTCTGACGTTTGGTCTTCATGCCGACCTTGATGTCGCGCAGGATCACTGGATCGGCGAGCGGCTTCAGTTCGGTCAGCCGCTGGTCCAGCGCGGTGGGCCGCCTGGCATCGCCGACCGAGGCCGTGCCGCGCAGCACCTCGGTGCCGTCGCGCTTCACCATCTGGATCGCGCATTGCTGCTGCCCCGGTGCGGGCTTTGCCAGAATAGCCTGCACCTCCTCGCCCTCGAAGGAGGGATTGCGATAATGCGCGGAGATGCATCCGGTCTCGAACCAGGCATTGCCCCACACGCTCACGCAGAGCGGCGCGAACTGGCTGAAATGCGTCGGCCCCTCGATGGTGCCGCCCTGGAATCCAAGTTTCTGCGCCGTCGCATCGTCGTGAATCGAGGCGTGGGAATCGTAGACCTGCGCATGCAGCATCTGGCGCGGCCGCCGCCACGGCCCGGCGATGGAACCCGCAGATTCGGTAATGATGGTGTCAAAGGCTTTCATGGCGTTTCCTCGCGGCGGCACGGCGGCGGCAACTTACAGGAAGGCGTTGGCCACTCCAAATTCTGCAGAGCGGCAAAAGGCCGGCGGGCTGGTCCTTGCCCGGAGGCCGTGTTAGCCGTCTTGCAAAATCGGCGTTCGCATTGGCGGGAAACATGATCGAGGCAGTAATCTGGGATTTTGGCGGGGTGCTCACCACTTCGCCGTTCGAGGCTTTCGCGCGGTTCGAGAGCGAACGCGGGCTGCCCGCCGACATCATCCGGCGCACCAACGCCCATAATCACTGGGAGAATGCCTGGGCGAAATTCGAGCGCGCCGAGGTGGACCTCGAAACCTTCGACCAGCTGTTCGCCACGGAATCGCTGGCGCTCGGCGCGGAAGTGCGCGGCAAGGAGGTGTTGCCGCTGCTGTCGGGCGATCTGCGGCCCGAAATGGTCGAGGCGCTGACGCGGGTGAAAGCCCGGTTCAAGACCGGCTGCATCACCAACAACCTTCCCGCCAACGCGATCGGCAGCCACAGCGGCCGCTCGCTTTATGTCGCCGAGGTAATGGCGCTGTTTGATCACATCATCGAGTCCGCCAAGATCGGCCTGCGCAAGCCCGATCCGCGAATCTATCGGATGATGGTGGAAACGCTCGGCGTCGACCCCAAGCGTTGCGTCTATCTCGACGATCTCGGCGTCAACCTGAAGCCGGCGCGCGACATGGGCATGACCACGATCAAGGTCGCCAACGCGCCGCAGGCCATCGCCGAACTCGAGGCGGCGACGGGACTGGTGTTGCGTTAGCGCTGGTGCATCTCTTCCCGGCGATTGAGGCGTTTGGCGTCGGCGCTATTCACCGCAGCGCGGCGGCGATGTTGCCGCCATCGACGGTGGTGACGTCGGCGGTGGTCTTGAGCGCCAGCGCCTGCGCCAGAAACGCCTGCGCGACATCCTCGGCCGCCACTTCGCGGCCGAGCAGATTGCCGCGCATATAGGCCTGCTCGCTCAGCCCGCGAACCTTCGAGCGCGACGCGATCATCTCTTCGGTCAACAGCCCGGAACGGATCCGGTCGGCATTGACGGCGTTGGCGCGGATGCCTTCGTTGCCGTAATCGACCGCGTATTGCCGCACCAGAAAAAGCGTCGCCGCCTTGGGCAGGCCGTAGGGACCGAAGTCGGGGCCGGGATTGACCGCCTGCTTGGAGACATTGAACAGCAGGCAGCCGCCGGTGCCCTGCGCCCGCATGATCCTGACCGCGGCCTGCGCCACGCGCTGATGGCCGTAGAAATTCAGTTCAAAACTTTTTCGCAGCACCGCCTCGTCGACCTCGCCGATCCGGCCCTGCCAGGCGGCGCCGGCATTCGATATGGCGATGTCGACCCCGCCGAAGGCAGCGGCGACCTGCGCGAACGCGTCGCGCACCGATGCGGCATCGGTGACGTCGCATTTCAGCCCAAGCGCCGCGCCGCCGATCGCCTTGGCTTTGGCCTGCGCGGCGGCCTCGTCGACATCGAGCAGCGCCACTTCGGCGCCGGCCGCCGCAAACGCCTTGGCGGTTGCGAATCCGATCGCGCCGGCCGCGCCGGTGATGACGGCGACCTGCCCCGCCAGCGGCGGCTCCCTGGCGCTGCCGAGTTTGGCCTGCTCCAGCGACCAGTATTCGACATCGAACAGATCGGATTCCGGCAGCGGCTCGAAACGACCGATCGCTTCCGCGTCCGTGATGGTGGCAATCGCGGCCTCGGCGAGGTCGGCGGCAACCCTCGCATCCTTCTTGCTGCGGCCGAGCCCGAACAGGCCGACGCCGGGCACCAGCACCACACGCGGCGAGGGATCGAGCATGGTCTTGATGCCGCCGACACGGGCGTTGTTGCGGGCAAAATAGTCCTTGTAGGTTCCGCCATAGGCTGCGACGGCATCGCGGACCGCGGTCCTGAAACCGGTGAGATCGCCATCCTCGGGCGCGGCAACCACCAGCGGCTTGTTCTTGATGCGGATATTGTGATCCGGCGTCACTACGCCGGCCTGGCCGTAGCGCGCCACGTCGGCGCCGTTGACGAAATTCATCACCGCAGCATCGCCGCGGAAATCGAGCACGAAGCGTTTCCAGGCGCCGTCGGACTCGCCGTCCGGCAGGCTGCAGGCGCCGCGGATGATCGGCGCGACCGCTGCGACCGGCGCCGGGCGGGCCGGCAGCTTGGCGCTGATGAAAGCAGGCTTGCGATTTTTCGCCAGCCGCGCTTCGGCCAGACTCACCAGCGCGATCATGCGCTCATAGGCCTCCCGCGCATCGGCGCCGAAGCTGAAGATGCCGTGCTTGACCAGGACCAGGCCCTCGACCGACGGATCCGCGTCGAACATGTCAGCAGCGGCCTTTGCCAGACCGAAGCCCGGCATGATGTAGGGCACATAACCCACACGCTTGCCGTAGACTTCACGGCATAGCGCTTCGCCGTCCGGCTGGTCGGTGAGCGCCAGCACCGCGGTCGAATGAGTATGATCGACGAATTTGTGCGGGATGAAGGCGTGCAGCAGCGCCTCGACGGAAGGATTCGGCGCCATCGGGTCGATCAGATTGGCGCGCTGCAGCCGCACCATTTCCTCGTCGGAAAGTTTCTCGCGGGCACGGAGCTTGATCAGCGGCGCGAGCCGCACCGCCGGCAGGCCGGCCGGCTCGATCGAGCCCATGTCCCAGCCGGAGCCCTTGACGCAGAGCACATCCACCGCGTCGCCGTTGAGATCGGCGACTTCCGTCTTCACCGAGGTGTTGCCGCCGCCGTGCAGCACCAGCCGCGGATCCTGCCCCAACAGCCGCGTGGTGTAGACCCGCAGCGCCACGTCGCGGCCGAGGTTTTCGTAGCGGGCCACCGCCGCTTCGGCGTCGCGATCGTTCCAAGCGCTCTGCATGCGTTTTCTTCCCTCTCACTATTCGGCCGCTGCCGCTGTTCGCTCGGGGAACGCGGCTGCCAGCGCGGCGCGATCGGGCTTCAGCACCCCGCGCTCGGTGATCAGTCCCGTCACCAGCCGCGCCGGCGTGACGTCGAAACCATAATTCGCAACCGGCGAACCGTCAGGCACAATCCGCACCGTCTCGGTCCTGCCATCGGCGGTCCGCCCCGTCATGTGCGTGACTTCTTCGGCGCCGCGTTGCTCGATCGGAATCTCCCCGACCCCGTCGGCGACGCTGAAATCGATGGTCGGCGATGGCAGCGCCACGTAGAACGGCACGCCATTGTCATGCGCAGCAAGCGCCTTGAGATAGGTGCCGATCTTGTTGCAGACGTCGCCGTCGGCGGTAACGCGGTCGGCGCCGACGATCACGAGATCGACCATGCCGTGCTGCATCAGATGCCCGCCGGTGTTGTCGGGAATGACGGTATGCGGCACGCCGTGATGGCCGAGCTCCCAGGCGGTCAGCGAGGCGCCCTGATTGCGCGGGCGGGTCTCGTCGACCCAGACATGGATGGAGTGGCCGCGGTCGTGCGCCAGATAGATCGGCGCGGTCGCGGTGCCCCAGTCGACCGTCGCCAGCCAGCCGGCGTTGCAATGGGTCAGCACGTTGAAGCGCTCGCCCTGTGTCTTGGTGGCGGCGATCTTTTCGATCAGCTCAAGGCCGTTCCGGCCGATACCCTGGTTGATGGCGATGTCTTCTTCGGCAATCGCGGTCGCGCGCGCGTAGGCGGCCTCGGTCCGTTGCTGCGGCGGCAACGGCCGCAACAGGGTCCGCATCGCGTCGAGCGCCCATCGCAGGTTGATCGCCGTCGGCCGCGTGCCAATCAGCGTCTGATACGCCTGATCAATCGCGGCATTCGACGAGTCAGCCCGCATCGCCAGCGCCATCCCGTAGGCCGCGGTCGCGCCGATCAATGGCGCACCGCGCACCAGCATTGACCGGATCGCATCCGCCGCGGCATCAGAGGTCGCGAGCCGGACCGTGACAAAATCGTGCGGCAGCCGGCGCTGGTCGATCGCGCCGACCGACCAGCCGTCCTGCTCGAGCCAGATGCTGCGGAAGTGCCTGTCCCCGACCTTCATGACGCACTCATCGACGGTTCCAGCCTCACGCGCGCAAAATCCGTCCCGCCACGGCATCGAGCTTGCTCAGAAGCTCCGGATCGCGCGCTTCCGGGGCGGTGATCAATGCCGTATCGAGCGCGCGGTCGGAACCGATCGGGCACGGCTCGTGCTCCCGTGGGAATTCCCGGGCAAGCCGCGCCACCAGGCTCTTCGCCTTCTCGGCGTTGGTGGACAGCACGCGGATGATATCCTGCACCGACACCGCATCATGGTCGGGATGCCAGCAATCGAAATCGGTCACCATGGCGACGGTGGCGTAACAGATCTCCGCCTCGCGGGCGAGCTTGGCCTCGGGCATGTTGGTCATGCCGATCACGGAATAGCCCAGGTTCTTGTAGGTCATGCTCTCGGCATAGCTGGAGAATTGCGGGCCCTCCATGCAGACATAGGTGCCGCCGCGCGCGATCGCGATGCCCTCGGCCTCGGCGGCGGCGGCCAGATGGATGCGCAGGCGCGGCGACACCGGGTGCGCCATCGAGACATGCGCGACGCAGCCCTTGCCGAAGAACGAACTCTCGCGCTTGTGGGTGCGGTCGACGAACTGATCGATCAGCACGAAGGTGCCGGGCGGCAAGTCCTCCTTGAACGAACCGCACGCCGACAACGAGACCAGGTCGGTGACCCCGGCGCGCTTCAGCACGTCGATATTGGCGCGGTAGTTGATGTCGGAGGGCGACAGCCGATGGCCCTTGTCGTGGCGCGGCAGAAACACGACCGGAAGGCCGGCGATAGAGCCGCGGCGTACCGGCGCCGACGGCACGCCCCAGGGACTCGAAATCGCCTCCTCGTGAGCATTTTCCAGCCCCGGCAGGTCATAAATGCCGGAGCCGCCGATGATCCCGAGCACCGCCTTGGTCATGATTCTCTTCCGCCTCGTTGGTGGCGATTCGGCATGCTGGCGAAGCGCTCACAACTGTATCCATGTCTCTGCAATATCGAGCATTTTCGGAGGCTTGTCGACAAGGGCAAATCAGTCGCCCCGATAACGAATCCCGGTGCTAGATTGCCGCCAACATAGGGACTGGCCATGAACAAAATTTGTCTTGTGCTGTTGCTGACGGCGGCCTGGAGCCAGGCCGCTCATGCCCTCGACCGCGAGCAGCGACACGGCAAGGCCCTGCTCGAATCCATGTGCGCACGCTGTCACGCGGTCGGCGCAACCGGCCAAAGCCCTCTCGCCGAGGCGCCGCCATTTCGTACGTTCGGGGATAAACTGTACGACACCGACTTCGTGCAACGACTGCAGGACGGCCTGATCACCATTCACCCGGGCATGCCGACTTTCCGGTTTGACCGGCCTGACGCCGAGGCAGCGGTCAACTACCTCAAGGCCATTCAGCAACGCAAAAGGCCGAAATAGCCGGCTTGCTGCGGCTTGCCCGCGACCTTTCTATTCGCGGCATTTCAAGGGAAATAACCATGAGAACCAACGAGGAGATCGTACGGGATTTTATCGCCGCGTGGTCGCGGCTGGATGTTGACGGGATCGTCGCATTCTTCGCCCCCGACGGTACCTATCACAACATGATGAACAAGCCGGTCAGCGGTCACGACAACCTGCGCAGGTTCATCGGCGGGTTCATCAAGGATTGGACACAGACGAATTGGGATGTCCTGAACATCGTCTCCCAAGGCGACATTGTCATGGCCGAGCGTCTCGACAGAACCCGCCTCGGGGCCAAGAGTGTCGAGCTGCCCTGCTGTGGCGTGTTCGAATTGGCCGGCGGCAAAATCAGGATCTGGCGCGACTACTTCGATCTGGCAACCTACACTCGCGCGATCGTCGAGCCGAAATAGTGCCGCCAAGTCGGGCTTTTTGGCCGCTTTTGGCCAGAATTTCCTCGCGACCGGCCTGGAAGTGAATAGGGGCGGCGGTCCGAATCAAATAGACCTTGATCGCCTCTATTGAGCTCCATCATTTCGACACGCCGGCCCCGAAACCCGGCCTTCGCAAGCAATCGAACCACCTGTCCCGCATGCCCGTTCCCGCCAAGGCCGCAGCCCGCAACGCCAAGTCCGACGCGGTCCCCGACGCGCTCTCGGTGCTCAATCACGTGTTCGGCCTGCCGGGCTTTCGCGGCGCGCAGGAAGAGATCGTGCGGCACGTTACCGGCGGCGGCAATTGCCTGGTGCTGATGCCGACCGGCGGCGGCAAGTCGCTGTGCTATCAACTGCCGTCACTGCTGCGAAGTGGCTGCGGTATTGTGGTTTCGCCGCTGATCGCTCTGATGCGCGACCAGGTCGCCGGCCTGCTCGAGGCCGGCGTTCGGGCGGCGGTGCTGAACTCCACGCTGTCCTATGAGGAAGCCTCGGCAGTCGAGGCGCAGCTCGTGGCCGGGGAGCTTGACCTGCTCTACGTCGCGCCGGAGCGGCTGTTGACGCCGCGCTGCCTCGCCTTGCTCGGCCGCGCCGACATCGCGCTGTTTGCGATCGACGAGGCGCATTGCGTGTCGCAATGGGGGCATGATTTTCGTCCCGAGTATATCGGGCTCTCCGTGATTCCGGAGCGTTTTCCCGGCGTGCCGCGGATCGCGCTGACCGCGACAGCCGACGAACTCACCCGCAAGGAGATCATCGACCGGCTCGGACTTGTCGGCGCGCCGAGCTTCGTCGCCAGCTTCGACCGCCCGAATATCCGCTATGAAATCGTCGAGAAGCAGAATGCACCGGCGCAGCTGAAAGCCTTCATCGCCGAGCGTCACCCGGGCGATGCCGGCATCGTCTATTGCCTGTCGCGCGCCAAGGTGGAGGATACCGCGGCCGCGCTGAACAAGGCCGGCATCGCCGCACTGCCCTATCACGCCGGGCTCGACGCAAACATTCGCGCCCGCAACCAGGACCGCTTCATCAACGAGGACGGCGTGGTGATCGTCGCCACCATCGCGTTCGGCATGGGCATCGACAAGCCCGACGTGCGCTTCGTGGCGCATCTCGATCTGCCGAAAAGCATCGAGGCCTATTACCAGGAGACCGGGCGCGCGGGCCGCGACGGCAAGCCGTCCAGCGCCTGGATGGCCTATGGCCTCTCGGACATCGTGCAGCAACGCCGCATGATCGAGGAGTCCAATGGCGCCGAAGCGTTCAAGCGGGTGTCGGTGGGCAAGCTGGAGGCGCTGGTCGGCCTCGCCGAAACCGCGGACTGCCGGCGTACCCGCCTGCTCGGCTATTTCGGCGAGACGCCTGCGGCCGCCAAATGCGGCAATTGCGACAACTGCCTGTCGCCGCCGGTGGTGCGCGACGGCAAGGTCGTCGCACAAAAACTGCTGTCCTGCGCCTATCGCACCGGGCAGCGTTTCGGCGCCATGCACCTGATCGACGTGCTGGTCGGCCGCATGACCGAACGCGTCACGCAGTTCGGTCACGACAGACTGTCGGTGTTCGGAATCGGCGTCGAACTCAACGAAAAGCAGTGGCGCGGCGTGATCCGCCAGGTGGTGGCGCTGGGCCATCTGGCGGCCGACTCGGAGGCCTTCGGCGCGCTGAAGCTGACGGAGAGCGCGCGCGGCGTCTTGAAGGGCGAGACCGCGGTAATGCTGCGCGAGCAGGCCGCCGGTGCCCGTGTCCGTGCGACGCGAACCAAATCAAGGCGCGGCGATATTGCACCTGATATCTCCGGCCAGGGCGCCGCCGCCGACCCGACCCTGGTCGGCGCGCTGCGGGCGTGGCGCTCCGAAGTGGCGCGCAAGCGCGGCGTGCCGGCCTATGTCGTGCTGCACGACGCCACCATCGACGGCATCGCCGCCTCGCGTCCCGCAACGCTGACGCAACTGCGCGACATCCCCGGCATCGGCGACAAGAAGCTGGAGCATTACGGCGATGAACTGATTGCGTTGGTGAAGGCCAATCGCGCCGAGGCGTGAGCGGTCGACCCCTCACCTCGTCCCGGCGCCAACCGGAGCAGCCGAGCCGGGCGATGCCAGGATACTCAGCGCGACATCGCCTACTGGATGCGGATCCGCCTTGCGGCCGGCGCCGAGGGCGAGCTCCATGGTGAACGCGCCGAGTTCGCACATCACCTGCGAGGCGACGTCTCCGGCGCCGGTGAATTCGTTGGCGAAATATTCGAACTGGGAACGTACCTGGCGCAGCGTGGCGCGCGGCACCACCACGTCGGCTTCGTCCACCGCAAGATTTCGGGTGCCGAGCGGCGTCAGAGCCGGCTGTGGCTCAGCTTCCGGCCCGGGTGTTTCGGGAATCGAACGAGCGGCGCCGTCC
>JBAQER010000820.1:0-2526 GCA_049286845.1 Bradyrhizobium sp. | reverse complement strand
GGGTGGCGCGGGGCGCACCTGTCTCGCCGCGGCGCCGGCGGTCAGCGCCGTCAGCGCGGCCATCGCCGCGAGCGCGGCCGTCGCGGGAAACTTCCAACGCCGCATCGCCACGGAGGACTGCGCCGTCGTGAATCGATTTACCATGCCCAGCCCCGGTTGGAACGCCGTCGGCGCCCGCGTGGATCAAGTGATTCTCTCAATATACGACAGCCCACGCAGGCGAAAGCATGGCTCGGGGCCGCCGGCAGCCGGGGCTGCGACAAATTAACCCGTCGGGCAAGGTTTCGCTTCCTCTCTACTTTGCATGGGGTTGTTTTCGTGATTTTCGTTCAGGCCGTAGGGTGGGCAAAGCGTCAGCGTGCCCACCATTCACGATAGCGCTCTCGATGGTGGGCACGGCGCAAGAGCGCCTTTGCCCACCCTACGGTCTACGGTCTCACAACGAGTTGCTAGACCGTGCCCGCCATCATCCGCCGCTCCCGCGCGTAGCGCACCAGCGCGACGAAGCGATAGATGCCGTGCACGAATTTGCCGTAGGGCATGGTGATGAACAGCGAGAACACCACGCCGAGATGCAGCGCCAGCAGCGGACCCATTGCCGCGGTGTCGCGCAACAGCAACAGCGCCATGCCGGTCAGGCTGGTCAGGAACAGCATGGCGATGAAGGCGACGTCCATGCCCATGCGCTTCTCATCGACCAGATCAGGATCGCGCTTCCATTTTTCCGCCAGCAATCCCGCCGGTCCGATCAGAAGCCCGATGCCGCCGAGCGTACCCAGCGCCACCGGCAGGTCCCACCATGGATACGGCGCCTCGCGCGCGAACAGGTAGTGATACAGCGTCGCGACGCAGGTTGCGGCGAAGCAGAGTGCAAAACCGTAGAAGGTCAGGTGATGATGGATCTTGCGCAGGTCGCTCGGCCGCTCGTCCTCGTTGACGCAGCCGACCCCGCCGCCGTCGAGATAGCGCAATTGTGTTGCATCCTTCATCGCCTGCCACAGCGAGGGCGGATCCACCAGCATGCCGATCGGCTCGCCGATGTCGCGCCAGAACGCGCGCACGCCCATCACCAGCGCCACGATCGCATAGAGGAACGCCGCGCCGAACAGCGCCGCCATCGCGTTGTGCGGCATCAGTTTGTAGAACGCGCCGGGGCCGGTATGGACCCCGAACAGCACCTGCCGGTCGTTCAAGGCGGCGAAGCCGAAGATGAAGGCCGCGACGCTGAGTGCTGCGATCAGGCTGATCGCAAGCCCGTTGCGCGCGAACAGGCCGGAGCAGGCGCTGGGCCAGGCATAGGCGGCCCAGGATTCGGCGCGCGCAATGGCGAGCGTCTTCGGGACGTTGACGTTGAATTCATGCGGCGGCGAGAACTGGCAGTCGGTGTAGCAGGCGCCGCAAGCGTGGCAGAGATTGGCGAAGTAATTGAGGTCGCCGTCGGAAAACGAACGTCGCATTTCCATCGCCGGAAAAACCGCGCAGAGGCCTTCGCAGTAGCGGCAGGAATTGCAGACCGTCATCAGCCGGTCGGCTTCCTCGAGGATCTTAGTTCCGTGCATTTTGCGCCGCTTCCCGTCCCGCGATCCGCCCGAACACGCTGCCGATGGTCATGCCGATGCCGGCGGCGTAGCCCTTGCCGAGTACATTGCCCGCCATGATTTCGCCGGCGGCGAACATGTTGGCGGCAGGCTTGCCGCCCTTCATCAGCATGCGCGCCTGTTTGTTCACGCGGGTGCCGAGATAGGTGAAGGTGATGCCGGGCCGCACCGGATAGGCATAATAAGGCGGCGTCTCGATCTTCTGCGCCCAATGTGTCTTCGGCGGCGTCAGGCCTTCGGTGCGGCAATCGTCGAGAATGGTGTGATCGAAGGTGCCGGGCCTGACCGCGGCGTTGAATTCGGCGACGGTCTTTTGCAGCGCGTGCGGATCGAGCTCGAATTTGCCGGCGAGTTCGGCGATCGAGCCGGCCTCGATCGGCGGGAACAGCGTCGGCATGAAGCTGTTGCGCACGCTGGCATCGAAAACGATGTAGGCGATCTGGTCGGGTTGCGCCGCGACCAGCCGGCCCCAGATCGCGTAGCGCTTCGGCCAGATATCCTCGCCCTCGTCGTAGAAACGCAAGCCGTGCTTGTTGACGACGATACCGAACACGACCGAGTCGTGCCGGGTGATGATGCCGCCGTCGAATTTCGGCGCCCGGGCGTCGATCGCGACCGCGTGGCATTGGGTGGGATCGCCGACCTCCTGCACGCCCTTGGCCAGCAGCATCTTCAAAATAGAGCCGCGGTTATAGGGCGTGCCGCGGATCAGGAAATTGTCGGCGGCCTCGCCCCAATACTGCTTCAGCCATTCGATGTTGGCCTCGAAGCCGCCGGCGGCCGCCACCAGCGTCGAGGCGCGCACCGTGACGCGGCCGTCGCCCTGCTTGAGATCAGCGGAGAGAAACATGCCGTTGTCGATGTCGAGGTCGAGCACTTCGGCGTCGTAGAGGATGTCGACGCCGAGCCGTTCGGCGGTCAGGTACAG
>JBAQER010000819.1:0-2928 GCA_049286845.1 Bradyrhizobium sp. | reverse complement strand
ACGAGTAAAAGAACTGGCCTTGACCGCTCTCCTGCCGCCCTAACATCCGCTGCTCCCGCAAATGCCGTCTTGAATCAACGGAATCACGGTTCGCGAGTCGTCTCAACAGCTGTTTTGCAACACTATCAAGGGAAAAGCGGACTCGGCGCGAACACCGCTTTTGGTCTGTTCTTGACCCAGGCTGTGTGAAAACACGCTTGAGCCTAGAATGCGCAGAATTGCTTTCTCAATTTCCTTCTTCCGACAGATGTTGCCAGTGAAACTAGTTTTCACATCGACGAAATCGAGAAGAAATTTCTACACGCAAGTCGAACGTCAGAGTTTTCACACAGTCTGGACCCACAACAGACATCTGCCCAGCCGTAGGTCCTCAGGGCGTTTCGCGGATTCCCAAAGTCGTTTTTTTGCCGCCAGGGACGGACGTGCAGCGGGGCGCTTCTCGCCGTTAGGGCCGCAATCGATTCTCTACTTCGGTTTATAGCCGGGGGTGCAATACCATCCCACGCTAAAGCCAACGATTGGGGTAAACGCCCCGGATCAGGGGGCAGTAAACTACAACGCCGTTTACCGCATGGGCTAAGCGAGAACTAACGCGGAATTTTCGGCCCTCGGATAGGTCTCAACTTCTCGGCAAACCAAAATAAGAAGATTCCGGCGAACGATAGGCCAAAAAGCACAGCGGTCATTGCAAAAGCTTCCTGAGCATTCGACATGACGAACCTCCCAATAATTTTTGAATTGTCATATTTGCCGGAAACGATCAAATGGTATTGCGATGGATCAATACGGCTATCCTAATCGACTGATGGAGAGCAATTCAGCACAGTCTTCGCTTGGCATGTGCTGAGTTTTGCTCGCGCAGAGTGAACGGCGGCAATCTCAGCTCGACAAGCCTCGGGTGGATGTCGAATACGCTTGCAATTGTGGCGACGTCACGCCGGTACAGAAATCGGGAAGCCCACCGGCGGGTCCTTCGGATCGACCGGCACTACCTATGGGTCGTCGCCAAAACCCTCGTACAGGTCATAAGGGCCGTGGCGCGCGCGCGCGTGTGTGACTTTCCGGTAGTGTCTCAGTTTGAAAATAAACCCGGTTGACGCCCGGTCGCACTGCTGCCGCAAGCTGTGGTATGCTTAAGCAGGGAGAAAAGCTTATGCCCGTTGGGATGCCACCCCTGAAATGTTGCTTGGCATAAGTGTCCATTTTGCGGACGCTGGGGTGATCGGCCGTTTCCACTGCGACGAGCCGATCACCGATTTTAGATGGTGTTCGGGAAGAACTAACCAACGCGGCACGAATTGATCCAGAGCAAGCCGCGGCCACCCGGGCTAGCTATAAGAAATTCTCACCTGTTGCCGGCAGCCGGCGGCCCATCCATGTCTTCCTGCAAGGCAAAATTGACCGGAGAATCGAATGGAGTCGGACTCGTCGTCGCGAAAGCAAAAGATTGCAATCGGCTATATCTTTGCAGCCGGCATCGGAATGTTGTTGCTGCAATGGGCTTTGGCGACCTATACTCAAATCGACACCATTCCCTTCAGTCAATTCGAACAACTCGTCGCCCAAGGCAGCGTGACGGAAGTTGCCGTTGGTCAGGATACGATCCAGGGCAAATTGAAGGACAAACTCGTCAGCGGGAAGATGGCCTTTGTCACCGCCCGCGTCGATCCTGCGCTTGCCGAAAAGCTGGCGGCAAAAGGCGTCGTGGTGACCGGCGTTCCCTCGGGCGGGCTGTTCCAGACCATCCTGTCGTGGATCGTGCCCGCGGTGATGTTCTACCTGATCTGGATGTTTCTGGGTCGCCGGCTGGCGGATCGGCAAGGTTTTGGCGGGCTGATGTCGATCGGTAAGTCGCGGGCCAAGGTCTATGTCGAAAAGGATACCAAGGTCACTTTCGCCGACGTGGCCGGCGTCGAGGAAGCGAAATTCGAGCTCCAGGAAGTGGTTTCCTTTCTCAAGGATCCGAAGAGCTACGGCAGGCTTGGCGCGCATGTTCCCAAGGGCATTCTGCTGGTCGGGCCGCCGGGCACCGGCAAGACCTTGCTCGCCCGCGCTGTTGCCGGGGAGGCCGGGGTAGCGTTCTTCTCGATCTCCGGTTCGGAGTTCGTGGAAATGTTCGTGGGGGTCGGCGCCGCACGCGTCCGTGATCTGTTTGAGCAGGCGCGCAAGGCAGCACCCTGCATCATCTTCATCGATGAACTCGATGCAGTTGGACGCAGCCGTTCGCCTGGCGCCTTCGGCGGCTACGATGAGAAGGAGCAGACCCTGCACCAGCTGCTGGCCGAACTTGACGGCTTCGACCCGAGCGTCGGCGTCATTCTGCTGGCCGCCACCAACCGGCCCGAAATCCTTGATCCTGCGCTGCTCCGGGCAGGGCGCTTCGATCGGCAGGTGCTGGTCGATCGTCCAGACCGAGGCGGCCGCGTGGCGATACTCAAAGTGCACGTTCGCAAGATCCGCCTCGGAAAGGATGTCGATCTCGACAAGGTCGCAGGCCTCACCACCGGTTTCACCGGCGCCGACCTCGCCAATCTGATCAATGAAGCCGCCATTGCCGCGACGAGGCGCGATGCCGACGACGTGTCATTCGACGACTTCACCGTCGCGATCGAGCGCATCGTCGCCGGGATCGAGAAGAAGAGCCGCGTGCTCAGCAAGGCGGAGCGCCGCCGCGTGGCCTATCACGAGATGGGTCATGCCCTCGTCGCAGCGAGCTTGCCGGGCGTCGATCCCGTGCAGAAGGTGTCCATCATTCCCCGCGGTGTCGGCGCGCTCGGCTACACCATGCAGCGTCCGACTGAGGATCGGTTCCTGCTTGCGGCGAGCGAGCTCAAGAACCGGATCGCGGTGCTTATGGGCGGCCGTGCCTCCGAGCGACTGATCTTCGATGGCGACATCTCAACCGGAGCTGCCGACGATCTGCAGCGC
>JBAQER010000818.1:0-5523 GCA_049286845.1 Bradyrhizobium sp. | reverse complement strand
TGCATCCCGACCGTGCCAACGAAAATCGCGGCGGCGAGTCGGTTCTGTGCTACCTACTTGGTCTTGCGGAGATTCGTCAGCTTGCACGGGTCGACGACGACCAGGTAAGGCTTGCGGCACTTCGCGCCGTCGGTGCCCGAATTTCATCTCCCCTTCCAGCGAGCCGAGGACATCGTGTCACAACCCACTTTCCTGAACCGGCAGGCGCTCTATCTTCGCCCTGACCCAGCGCGAGTGATCGTGCGACCCTTCAAGCCGGCGACCGAACCCCGCGATCTCAACCCGACCGACAAGACCCGCGCCAATCATATCGTCGACCGCGTTCTTGCACTCGATTCCGAAACCGTTGCAAGCCAGCTCGCCGATGTCCTGGAGAACTTCCAGGGCCGGCACCGCAACCTGCTGGAGACGTTCGAGGCGCGCGCCGCGGTGATGGAACAGGCATTGGCGGCTCACGGCTGTTTTTCCAAAGCCCAGTGCCAACTGATCGGCGCCTATTTTCTCAACGAATATTCGTTCGAAGCCTCGGCCTTGTTCAATCCCAGCATTGTGCCGCATCCCGACCAGTCAGGCGCGCCGAAGGGTGGCATGCGTTTCATCCTCAGTCTCCGCGCCATCGGCGAAGGCCATGTGTCGTCGCTGACGTTTCGCGCCGGCACCGTCGCAGCCGACGGCAGCCTGACCGTCGATCCGACGGCACGGCTCGCCTCGAGCCCCCGGATCAGCCGCCGCGCATCCGGACCGAACGGCGACCACGTCGAGCTGACTTTCAATCCCGAAGAGGAACTCAGCGAGCGCGTCATTTTTCCGGTCACCGATTCCCAGTCCAACGGCATCGAGGACGCGCGCTTCGTCGAATTCAGCGACGACGGCCGGAAGACCTACTACGCGACCTACACCGCCTATAGCGGACGGGCGATCCGTTCCGAACTGATCGAGACCAGCGATTTCATGTCGTTCCGGCTGGCGCCATTAAGAGGCACGGCGGCACGGAACAAGGGCATGGCGCTGTTCCCGCGCAAGATCGGCGGCAGATACGCGATGATCGCGCGGCAGGATAACGAGAACCTGTATCTGATCTATTCGGACGACCTGCACACATGGGACGGCGGCCAGGCCATTCTGAAACCGGAATTTCCCTGGGAGTTCGTTCAGATCGGCAATTGCGGATCGCCGATCGAGCTCGATGAAGGCTGGCTGCTGCTGACGCACGGCGTCGGCCCGGTTCGCAAATACTCGATCGGCGCGGCGCTGCTCGACAAGAACGATCCCTCCAAGGTGCTGGCGCGTTCGCGCGAGCCGCTGCTGCGGCCCCAGCCGTCCGAGCGCGAAGGATACGTCCCCAACGTCGTCTATACATGCGGGGCGATGCGGCACAACGGCCAGATCATTTTGCCGTATGCGGTGTCGGACACCTTTTCCAATTTTGCGACCATCAAGATTTCGGCGCTGATGCAAGCGATGAAGAGTTGATGGTCATCAAGCGCGATACCCGTGCCTCAGATTACGGGCGCAAGGAGACCACATGGCCCGCGAGACGACTTACTTCGTCCAATCCTTCAATGCCGGCAGGGGCGGAAACCTGAAGGCCGATACTCCGATAGCCTGCAAGACGGCAACAGGCGCTGTCCGAACGGCAGAACGGCTGGGGTTGAGCAAACTCGGCGTCGTGGCCTTCTCATCCACCGGCGATCCCGAGATGGGCGACTATGACGACGAGCCTACGGTCATCTTCCGTATCGGACAATTTCCCGAAGCTTTCGGCTAACCAACGGCATCAACGGGCTGACTTAACGCAAGACCGGCGCCCGATGGACTGCTAGATTTGGCAGATGAATTCCGAAACCGGAAAAACCTCGCCGGCGACCTGGCGCGACGTGCCTGCCAGCGTGTGGGCGCTCGGTTTCGTCTCCCTGCTGATGGACGTCTCGTCCGAACTCATCCACAGCCTGCTGCCCATCTTTCTCATGACCGCGGTCGGCGCCAGCGCGACCATCGTCGGTTTGATCGAGGGCGTCGCCGAGGCCACCGCATCAATCGCCAAGCTTTTCTCCGGCGCCCTCTCCGACCGCATCGGCAAGCGCAAGCTGCTGGTCGGCATCGGCTACGGGCTGGCTGCGGTCACCAAGCCGGTGTTTCCGCTGGCGAGCACGGCCTGGGAGGTTCTGGCGGCGCGCTTTGTGGATCGGATCGGCAAGGGTATTCGCGGCGCGCCGCGCGATGCGCTGGTGGCCGACGTTACGCCACCCGCGATCCGCGGCGCTGCCTACGGCATCCGCCAGGCACTCGATACGGTCGGAGCGTTTCTGGGGCCACTGCTGGCGGTGGCCCTGATGGCGCTCTATGCCAACGATTTCCGCGCCGTGTTCTGGTGGGCGGCGGTACCCGCGGCGCTTGCGGTGCTCCTGATCGTCGTCGGCGTTCAGGAGCCGGACGGCGTCAAGGCCACGGCGAAGCGCGGCTGGCCGATCCACAAGCAGGACCTCAAGCGTCTGTCGCCCTCCTTCTGGATGGTCATTGCGATCGGCATGGTGTTCACGCTGGCGCGGTTCAGCGAAGCCTTTCTGGTGCTGAAGGCGCAGGCCGAGGGGCTGGCATTGGCGCTGATCCCGCTGGTGCTGGTGTGGATGAATGTCGTCTATTCCCTGACGGCAACGCCGGCCGGCATTCTCTCCGACCGGGTAGGCCGGGTGAAATTGCTGTTATGCGGGCTCGGCGCATTGTTCATCGCCGATCTGACGCTGGCCTTCGCTCCGGGACTTGTCGCGGTCTTCATCGGCGTCGGTTTTTGGGGCCTGCATATGGGACTATCCCAGGGCCTGCTATCGGCGCTCGTCGCCGATACCGCTCCTGAAGATCTGCGCGGCACCGCCTTCGGCCTGTTCAATCTCGTCGCCGGCGCCGCGCTGCTGATCGCCAGCGTGCTTGCGGGCTGGCTCTGGCAAGCCTTCGGGCCGACGGCGACGTTTGTGGCCGGTGCAGTCTTTTCGGGATTGGCGGCGCTGATCATGTCCGCCACGATGAAGACTGGAACGAAACCAGCCAGCTAATGTCTGTCGTGAGCGACCGGAGAAATTCCGAGGGACGTGGCCAAATGCACGAAGACCTTCTGACGAAACTGGAGCAGCGCCTCGGACGGGTGCATGCAAAGCAGCGGCTGGGGATCGAAACCGATCACGAGGCGCAGCTGTTCGGGCAGGGCCTGACCTTCTTTCACATCGAAAACTGGTACTCGGTCCATTCGGTGATCCGAAATGCGCTCAGGCTGGCCGGCCTCTATGGACGGGGAAGAAAAAATGCCGAACGCATCATGCTCAGGCATAACGACGTCTGGTTCAAGGAATTGCCGCCGCACTTCGATGGTTTCACCCTGCTCCACATCAGCGACATGCATGTCGACATGAACCAGGCAGCCATGCGCAACCTTGTCGGGCTGGTCGCCGATCTCAGTTACGATGCATGTGTTCTGACCGGCGATTTTCGCGGCAAGACTTTCGGCCCCTTCGAGGCCACCCTGGACGGGGTTTCGCGGGTACGGGCACACCTGAAGACGCCGGTTTACGGGGTACTCGGCAACCACGACACCATCCAGATGGTTCCGGGGCTCGAGGCCCTGGGAATCCGGATGCTGCTCAACGAAAGCGAGGCGATCGTGCGCGACGGTCAGCGGATCTATATCGCCGGGATCGATGACGCTCACTTCTTCAGGGTCGACAACATCGAAAAGGCCGCGTCGCAGATTCCGGAAGGCGAATTCTCCATATTGCTGTCGCATACGCCGGAAATCTACCGCCAGGCTGCGCACGCCGATTTCAATTTCCTGTTGAGCGGACACACGCATGGCGGCCAGATTTGTTTACCGGGATCGATTCCGATCACGCTCGATTCCGTATTGCCGCGGCGCATGGGGTCCGGCGCCTGGCAATATCACGACATGATCGGTTACACCTCCGTGGGGGCGGGATCGAGCGTCGTTGCCGTACGCTTCAACTGTCCACCCGAAATAACCCTGCATCACCTTCGGCGCGCCTGAGGGCCGGCTAGTACGGCTCGTCGCGCAGATGCGCGCGGTAGAGAATCCAGGACAAAATCAGTTCACCGACGAAAAAGAGTCCGACGCCAAGGGCGATGTCGACGGCCGTCAGCGATAGCGCGGCACGGCATGCCAGCAGAGGCAACAGCGATTCCGGCAATTGATCAAGCCCGAGCGCCTGGCTGCTCGGCGGGAAATTCAAACGGCGCTTCACGAAACTGGAGCACAGATCGCCGGCCATGGCGGCAGCCGCCGCTATCGCACCAACGCTCCAATCCAGACCGATCAGCGGCGCGCCCAAAGCCGTCACCAGAACGGAAAACACAATCCCGCGGATGGTTTTCGATGGCCCGAACAGGGGGCGTCTATCGAAAAATGTCAGTCCGGCATCCAGTGGAAGCGCAAAGGACTGCCCGAAAACCTTCTTGGCAACCACAGGCGTGCCGTTGGCCAGCGTCAGCAAGATCAATGCTTGCAGGATTGCAGAAAGATCCATCGGGAATATCTATCGCGGTTCGCAGCATCCGTCATGCACTCAGTCACCGCGCCCGCCGTGCCTGCGCAGGTCCTCGAGCCAGCGCGCCCGCTTCTTTTGATCGGAAAAGTTGAGCCCATAAAGGCTCTCGCGGACAGGTTTGATTCCGGCGAAGCTCAGCATGCTGCGCTCAAAAGCCCGCAGTCCATAGGCGCCAAAGTACCAGCGATAAAGCAGTACCGGCATTCCCATGGTCACGACGATGCGGGCCGAACGGCCGGCAAGCAGTCGTTTCGGAAAGCCTCCCTTCTTGTACTCCATGGCAAAGCCGGGCCTGAAAATGTGTTCGAGAAAACCCTTGAACAGCGCTGGCATGGTTCCATGCCAGAGGGGAAACAGAAACACCCAGTGGTCCGCCCAGCGCATGTCGTCGCTCGGTTGCACCAGGGCCGGCGGCAACGCGCCGGTCTCGAAATCCACCTGCGTGCGCATGAGAGAAAACTCGAGCTTCGCGACTTCGATGCGGCGAACCTCGTGCCCTGCTGCAGTTGCACCTTCGGCATAAGCGTCGGCCATCGCGTGTAACAGGCGATGACCCGCCGGGTCTGGATGGCCCTGGATGATCGCGATGCGCTTGGTCACGTGCAACTCCCTGGCTGGAGGGAAACCTTCATCGCGTGTTCCCTCAGACAGCTCATTGATATTGCGCAAGGTCTGAGTGTCAAAACGCCGGTCATTATGGATTGGCAACCGGCGGTGTCAGCACCAGCGGCGGTCGCGGCTTCGGCGGCTGCCGCACCACGTTCGGCGCCGGCTTGACCTCGATCGGTGGCGGCAGCGGCGCCGCCTGCTGCTGGCTCGCCACAGGTGCGTTGGGACTTGCCGGGCTCGCCGCGTTGGGGACCGGCGCCGCGCCGGGCGGATGCGGCACGGTGGCCTTGGCCTTCGGCGCAGGCCGGCGCGGATCGCGACCGGGAATCGGCACTTCGGAAGTTGGCAGCGAAGGCAAGGCCGC
>JBAQER010000817.1:0-8161 GCA_049286845.1 Bradyrhizobium sp. | reverse complement strand
TGGCTATGGGTCCCGGCTCGCGCTTCGCTTGGCCGGGACGACGACGAAGATTTTGCTACCAAGCAAAGGGTTGACGGCGATTGGCCGTCGCGCCATTGAGCAACGGGCCTGTCAATAACGCCCCCGCCGGAAAGCCGTCCCATGCCCGTTCGTCTCGACCGAAACAGCGCCGATTTTGCCAGGCAATTTGCGGACTTCCTTGGCGCCAAGCGCGAGGTATCGGCCGATATCGAGGCCGCGACCCGCGCCATCGTCGATGACGTGGCCGCGCGCGGCGACACGGCGCTGATCGAGGCGACGAGCAAGTTCGACCGGCTCGAGCTGGACGCTTCCGGCCTGCGGGTGACACCAGGCGAAATCGACGCGGCGATCAAGGCCTGCGACGCCGGGACGCTGGAGGCGCTCGCCTTCGCCCGCGACCGCATCGAGCTGTTTCACCGCCGGCAATTGCCGAAGGACGAGCGCTTCACCGATGCGCTCGGCGTCGAACTCGGCTGGCGCTGGAGCGCCATCGACGCGGTCGGGCTTTACGTGCCGGGCGGCACCGCGGCCTATCCGTCCTCGGTGCTGATGAATGCGGTGCCGGCCAGGGTCGCAGGCGTCGCCCGCGTGGTGATGGTGGTGCCGTCGCCGGACGGCAAGCTCAACCCGCTGGTGCTGGCGGCGGCCCATCTCGGCGGCGTCTCCGAAATCTACCGGGTCGGCGGCGCGCAGGCGGTGGCGGCGCTCGCTTACGGCACCGCGACCATCGCGCCGGTGGCGAAGATCGTCGGCCCCGGCAATGCCTATGTCGCCGCCGCCAAGCGGCTGGTGTTTGGCAAGGTCGGCATCGACATGATCGCCGGCCCATCCGAAGTGCTCGTGATCGCCGACCACACCGGAAATGCCGGCTGGATCGCGGCCGATCTGCTGGCGCAGGCCGAGCACGACGTCAACGCGCAGTCGATCCTGATCACCGATTCGAAGGCGCTCGCCGATGACGTCGAGCGCGCGGTCGAATCGCAACTCGCAACGCTGCCGCGGGCCGATATTGCGCGGGCCTCCTGGAACCAGTTCGGCGCCATTATTCTGGTGAAAAGCCTCGCGGAAGCCGTGCCGCTGGCGAACGCCATCGCCGCCGAGCACCTGGAAATCATGACATCAGATCCGGAGGCGCTGTCGGCGCAAATCCGCAATGCCGGCGCGATCTTCCTCGGGCCCCACACCCCCGAGGCGATCGGCGACTATGTCGGCGGCTCCAACCACGTGCTGCCGACCGCGCGTTCGGCGCGGTTCTCGTCCGGCCTGGGCGTACTTGACTTCATGAAGCGAACGTCGATCCTGAAATGCGGGCCGGACCAGCTGCGGGCGCTGGGACCGGCCGCGATGACGCTGGGCAAGGCCGAAGGCCTCGATGCCCATGCGCGCTCGGTGGGATTGCGCCTCAATTTGTCATGACCAGACCGCCGCCAGACGAGGATTCAAACAATCGCATCGTCGCGGTGACGCTCGATGAGGAATCGATCGGGCGTTCCGGTCCCGATATCGAGCACGAGCGCGCGATCGCGATCTACGACCTCATCGAAGAGAACCTGTTTGCGCCGGAAGGCGCGGGCGGCGGGCCGTTTACGCTGCATATCGGCATCACCGGCAACCGGCTGATGTTCGATATCCGCCGCGAGGACGGCACGCCCGTGGTGGCGCATCTGTTGTCGCTGACGCCGTTCCGGCGGATCGTGAAGGACTACTTCATGATCTGCGACAGCTATTATCAGGCGATCCGCACCGCCACGCCGGACAAGATCGAGGCCATCGACATGGGCCGCCGCGGGATTCATGACGAAGGCTCGCGCACCCTGCAGGAGCGCTTGAATGGCAAGGTGCGGATCGATTTCGAAACCGCCCGCCGGCTGTTTACGCTGATCACCGTTTTGCACTGGAAGGGTTAGGGCATGACCCGAAAGGATGTGCGGTTTTTTGAAGAGGTCATGCCCAAAATAAAAGAAGCCTAAGCGCGTGGAGGCGCCTTCGCGCGTGCGCACCCCGCAGGCCGTGCTGTTCGCATGCGGCCTCAACAGCGTGCGTTCGCCGATGGCCGCCAGCCTGCTGCAGCAGATGTTCCCGCAGGCGCTTTACGTCAGATCCGCCGGGGTGCGGAAGGGCGAACTCGATCCGTTCGCGGTCGCCGTGATGGCGGAACTGGGCCAGGACATCTCGGCCCACAAGCCGATGACGTTTGAGGAACTCGACGACTGGGAGGGGCTCAATTTCGACCTCATCATCACGCTGTCGCCGGAAGCCCATCACAAGGCGCTGGAGCTGACTCGCACGATGGCGGCCGACGTCGAATACTGGCCGACCTCGGATCCGACCGGCGCCGAGGGCAATCGCGAGCAGAAACTGCAGGCCTATCGCGAGGTCTGCGACACCCTGCTGTTGCGCATCCGCAAACGGTTTTCCAGGGTCACCGCGGCGAGCGAGTAGCTCACGGTTTGGTGGATTGTCCCAGATGTCGTCCCTGCGAAAGCAGGGACCTATACGCCGCGGCGGAGCGGGTTGAGGCGGTGGCTGTGGCAAACCCGATTTCAATCGGAAAAGCTGGTGGTTATGGGCCCCTGCGTTCGCAGGGGCGACGATAATGTGTTAGCCGGTTGTCTCGCGAGGGGCCTTCCGATAGGTTCCGCGCAAATTTCGCCCCGTCCTCCCGCCGACGAAAATCCGCATGCTAGGCCGCCCCAAACTCGTTCTTGCTTCCGGTTCGCCGCGACGGCTGGCTCTGCTCAACCAGGCCGGCATCGAGCCCGATGCGCTGCGCCCGGCCGACATCGACGAGACCCCGAAACGGGGCGAACTGCCGCGCGCCTGCGCCAATCGGCTGGCCCGCGCCAAGGCCGACGCCGCGCTCAAATCGGTGCAGCTCGACGACGAATTGCGCGGCGCCTTCATCATCGCCGCCGACACCGTGGTCGCGGTCGGCCGCCGCATCCTGCCCAAGGCCAACCTGGTCGACGAGGCCTCGCAATGCCTGCGGCTGTTGTCGGGGCGCAACCACCGCGTCTACACCGCGATCTGCCTGGTGACGCCGAAGGGGGGCTTTCGCCAGCGCCTGATCGAAACCCGCGTGCGCTTCAAGCGCCTGACCGAGGACGATATCCAGGCCTATATCGGCTCCGGCGAATGGCGCGGCAAGGCCGGCGGCTATGCGGTGCAGGGCATCGCCGGATCGTTCGTGGTCAAGATGGTCGGCTCCTACACCAACGTCGTCGGCCTGCCGCTGTACGAGACGGTGACGCTGCTCGGCGGCGAGGGTTTCCCGATCCGATTCGGCTGGCTGAATGCCGTCTGAGCCGCCCAAAGGGGCCGCCCCCGGCAAGGCGGGCGCGAAGAAGTGCCCGATCTGCGGCAAGCCGGCCGTCGAGGCCTCCAAGCCGTTCTGTTCCGAGCGCTGCCGGGACGTCGACCTGAATCGCTGGCTGTCCGGCTCCTACGTCGTTCCGGGCAAGCCGGAAGCCGACGAGGACGCCGAATAGTCAAATATCGAAAACAACCCCATGCAAAGTAGAAATGGGGCCGCCGGCATGGATGCTTCGATCACGCGACCCGAGGCAAATTAACGTGATTTCCCAGCAATTTGGCTGAAGATGCGAAGCGGGGCCGCGTCCGGCGAAGCCGGGTGGACAGGGCCGCCCGGCCTGACTATAAACCGGCGCTCCCGGGCCTTCGCCCCGGGCCGTGCCCGGGTAGCTCAGTTGGTAGAGCATGCGACTGAAAATCGCAGTGTCGGTGGTTCGATCCCGCCCCCGGGCACCATTTTTCCAAGAATCACTTTTTGGGGTCGCTCGCAGCCTGAACGCTACGGCCTTCTCGCAAGCTCCTTCAACCAATCCTGAAGCTCTCTGCCGTTTAGGAGTTGAAGCCTGTACGGAATTGCTTTCGCAAGTCCTGGGTCAGTGAGAAGCTGTGGCGCGAAGTCTGATGTTGTCGCAATGATGCCTTTGGTTGCGCCCAGATCGGCGCTGACTACGCCGAACATCTCATGGACATGCGCCCGCGTCACAAGATTCTCCGGAGCATATCGTTTCATAGAGCTTAGAATGCGCATGCTGCCGACACCGTCCTTCACAGCAATGACATCGCGTCCGCGGTCACCTGATGATGGCGTCAGAGTAACTTGGTAGCCTTCTTTTGCGAACGCGCCCGCCAGCATCTCTTCCCATTGGCGAGGGGAGAGCTGAAATGCCGTCGACCAATCCGTTCCGAGCTGTCGTGCGATTTCGAGCCACATCACCCCATACGATTTTACAAGGATGCCTTCTGAACCCTCCTTCTCTGGAACGATTAGGCCGGAAACCGTCAATGTGGCGACGTTGCTGCCGTTGCGGATTTGCTCCACCAATCTGTGTGGTATTGCTCCGAGCGGAGCTTCGCCGATCGCGCCAAATCCCAGCATGGGATGGCCTTTCAATGTTGATGTAATTACGGTGGACTTCTCCGGGTAAGCGCACTGGCACCGAAATTCCCGATCATACCCTTCGAAAAGGTTTTACGTTGCTTACTTCGACAGCCTTCTCCGCAGTCACGGGCTGCTCCGAGGGGCTTCCCGCGCTCATCTCGACAAGATCTCCCAATGTCAGATCAGTCAGCTTGACAGTCTTAAGGACCGACTTGACCACATCGGGCGAGAACGTCAGTCCGTACCTGTCAACGAGAGCTTGTTGAAGCTCGCTGCCAAAGGTCGCCTTGAATAGGCGCATAACATCGTATCGCGTCAGATTTACTTCCATGCGGTAGTTACCGGTGAGCCTTAGTGGCTGATACCAAGCAACAGTAACTCCGCTGCCAGCTTGATACATAACCGGCTTATCGCGATAAGCCGTTCCATCTTGGCGATATTCTACCGTAGGTAGAAAATGACTTGCGATCTTCGTTGGCCCCATGTCACGGGCCCATCCGCGCACAGTTACCTCCACCGGAACTCTCCTATGCTGTTTATAAATCTCATATTGGCACACATTCTTCTGAAATACAACCAATATAAACAGCATAATTAATGTTCGAGCGACGACAACTATGAAGCCAACTCGACCACCACGCGGGCCAATTCGTCTTGCCACCGACCCAAAAAAGCCGACGATCTTCGCGGTGTCGTGGGACAGGCGCTTCTGCGCCACAACCCGATCGCCATCGTTCGATCCCCTGAGCCGTGCAATTCGGCGAGACATAGGCTGCGGTTCGACTCCGCACGGCTCACATTGAAATAAGTACGGCCCTGTCTTTCAGAAATTCGTTTGCTGCCTTCGCCAAATACTCAAAGTCCTGTCCGATAAACGGATCGCCTCGATCGCCTCGCAACTTGTCCAAGTACGGTTCTGTTATCATCCATTGCCTCGCGATAGGAACGCTCCAAGTATCGATGATATAGTCTGCCGGTAGCAGCCCCTTCCTAACCATCGTTCCGACGGCCTCAAAGCTCCGAGCCACGTGCTGCGCGTCGGCCATGATTCCTTCGTTGACCAGATCGACATGTATCGAATGTATCGCGTCGCGATGAGTCCAAACCGTTTGGCGAGCTCTCATCGTCTTTGGCTCTTCAAGGATATCCAACGCCACTTTGAATGATTGAGCCCATATTGTTTGGTTGAGGGCTTGCTGCGCCTGTTCCTGAGCGTCGGCAGTTCGCTTCATCTCCAATCGGGTCTCTTTCAGCTCTTGCCTCTGAAGAGCCAGTTCCTGCCGTTGTAGCAGGATGGCGAAGACCACCCCGGCGAAAGCCAATCCCGAAAATAGAGCGTTGATGCTGCCGAAGAGGTCTCCCAATTGGCCGCGCTCGTCCATTTTCGCAAACGGAAGCAAAAACGTGACGACTGGTGTCAGTGCCCACAGTCCGACCACGCCTATGAGTGTGAGAATGATCGCTTTCGGTGAAATATCCGGCATGAGCCCCACCCCTAAGACTGCTAGTATACTTAAGCTTGTGAATGGCGATGAGATATATCTGAAACAAATCCTTCTGGGGATTGTGCTCCGGCCCGATCAAATGCGCTTGGTGCGCTCCGAGGACGATCGCGGCATCCTCTTCCGCATCCATCTGGCCAAAGTGGAAATGAAACCGCCGCTTTCAAAGTTGCCTTGCCGCTTGCGCGTCACGACTGGGCGGACGTGAAGACAAGCATTTTGACCCTGTAGCAGACCGACGGCAGATACCTTGCCCCGCGCGCGATGCGCTCGATCCGGGTGCGCGGCACGTTCAGCGCGGCCGCTACCGCGTAAGGTGTCAGCTTGAGCGGAACGAGAAACTCTTCCCCCAGGATTTCGCCGGGATGGATCGGTGGAAGTTTCCTTGCCATGGGCGAACTCCTGTTCGGTTGGAGCATGACCGGAATTGCGGTGACAAGAAAGCAGTCACCTGGTCGGCCGACAGTCGCAATGAGCGAAGAGCGTTATCGTTACAGTTCATGCCTGCTTGATTTTCGGAGACGTTGCCAGTCCAAGGAATACGAGCACTGCCTGATTGAGACGCAGGACATCCTCGTCGTCGAGGCGCCCGATATGCGCGCCGACCTTGGATTTCGGGACGGTGGTCACCTTGTCCACCATGAGACGGCATGGGACGCGTAATCCATTGCGCTCGCTCGGTTCGACAGGAAGCCGGAACAGGGGAGCGTCCGTGTCGTCGGTCGTGAACGCGCAGATCGTGATGGATTCGGTTCCGTCGAAACTGTCATCCTGAAGGATGACGACGGGCCGCGCCTTGCCCGCATAATCCTTAGCCCCCGCGACGGTCCAGACGTCGCCGCGTTTCATTCATGTCCATCCGCTTCGACTGTCAATGTCGACACCGCGTCGATGAACGCCTGGTCCTCGTGAGCGCGCGAGCTTGCGGCCACGGCCAGCGACTGACGACGGGCCTCCGAGCGGAAGGCGGGCGCGCGCACATCCGGGACCCAAATCTGGATGGGACGCAGTCCTTGCCGACGCAGCCGTTCGCGATGCTCGCGAACTTTCACACGAGAGGGCTTCGGCTTCGGTGCGGACACCATGGCAATTCTCCCCGGCTGGTTACATGTAACCTAATATGAGTCGAGCGATTGGCCAAGCCGAGCTGGCTGATTATTGCAATTATATAATAATTTCAATGATATATGAGTTCATAATCTTATTGTGGATGGCGCACCATTTCCAAAACGGGCTCCCGCCGGCTGGCGCTCCAGGATCGCCGCTGCGCCGGCTGCGCCGGCGAATCTATCCCATGAGAGCTGGTGAGTTCGCGGACGCACCCGGGACGACGGGCGGGCTCGCGATGGTGCGCACGTTGCGGCGCTCATTATAATAGAATTCAAGCACGCGTTTTGCCGTCCGGGTCTCGAGCCGCTCGAAGTCTTCGCGCGCCCGGGCGAGATCCTTCTCGGACATCCTGCGGTCCGCCGCCGTCATCAGCAAGAGAGCCTTGACCGTAGCCCAGGAGCAGCCGGCGGCTCTTGCGATGACCTGCACCACGCCGGGGTTTTCATTGAGGATCGCCCGTTCAGCCATCTCGATAGGACAGCTGGCGAGAACCGACAGGGCCATTGCCGCTTGTTCGAAGTTTTGCAGGCGCGCGGCCGCATGAATATTGCCTTCGCCGAGTTCATGCCAGTTCTGGAGCCGCTTTACCCTCGACTTGGCCTTGGCGTGATCCGGCGACTTGTTGCGAACCTCCAGATTGATGTCGTCGATCACTTCCGTTACCGCGCTCTGCACGGCATCGGCAAATTGCGGGTTTGCCGCCAGGATTTTGGCGCAGACTGAAGCAGACGCAGTTTCAAGAAGCTTCAGGAAGTGATGTCTGGGAATGTCATGTCGCATTCCAACCTGCAGCGCGAGCTGGGCATCATCACCGGCCCGTGCGACGAGCTCGCGAAAGCTGCCATCCGAAAAGCGGGCGCCGGCGTTCTTCGCAACCGTATGGACCACGATGGGTTCGCCGCGCTCGATCAGTATTTCGGTGATCACTTCGCTGATTGTTCGACGATGCGCGATGGCCTGAAGATGACCCTGGCCCTGGGTACGGGCGTTGGCGACAAGATCGGAGTCGCGGAGTGCCGTCGACTGGCTGAGCACCGGAGCCGCCACAGCGACAGCTTCATCGAAGGCAAATGCCCGAACCAGCGTCGCCGGCGCATCCGGCATGGTTGCGATGTGG
>JBAQER010000816.1:0-3460 GCA_049286845.1 Bradyrhizobium sp. | reverse complement strand
CAGTGAGGCGACGGGTGAGGGGTCTGTCTCCGCGGATAGAGACCCCTCATCCGGCGCGCTCAGGAGCGCAAGTGCGCTCCAAAGCGCGCCACCTTCTCCCACAGGGGGAGAAGGGAAGAAAGTGCGGCTCCGCCTTCACCCCTTCGGCGGATCCAGCTTCTGCACGACTTCCCGAAACGGCTCCAGCACCTCGCAGCGCGCGGCGTGCGCTGATAGCGCCGGATAGCGTGCGGCCGGGAACAGTGCCGGATGCGCCTCGCCGGTGAAGCGCAGCGCGCAGGCGACCATGATGTCGGCGTGACCGATGCGCTCGCCGAACCACCAGGGCGTCGCCACCGCGGCGCGTTCCTTTTCCAGCAGGTCAAGCACGCCGCCGATCTGGGCCTGGCAGCGCTCGACCCACAGCTCCAGCTGATCCTTGCGCAGCACCCGCTCGTAGATCAGGCTGACCGCCTTGTCGGCGAGCCCGCTGCCCAGCGCGCAGATTTTCAACGCATGGCGGCGCGCCGGACCCTTTTCCGCGATCATCGCCTTTTCCGGCCCCACCAGCTCGTCGAGATAATCCAGGATCGCGCTGCTCTCGATCAGCACCTCGCCGTCATCGAGCAGCAGGGTCGGCACCCGCCGCAGCGGATTGAAGGCTGCGATCTTGTCGGCATCGCCGAAGGTCGACCACGGCCGGTGCTCATAGGGCAGGCCGTAAAGCCGCAGCGCAATCGCGACGCGGCGGACGAAGGGGGAGTCGTATTGGCCGATCAGGATCATGGGAGCGGGTGCACCTTCACTCTACTCGTCATGGCCGGGCTTGACCCGGCCATCCATCTTCTTCGCAAAACGATCTTAGTTTGATGGATGCCCGGATCAAGTCCGGGCATGACGGCTGAATGTGTTGAAGCGTTTCAAGACACGCGCAAGCCAATCAACCTTGCGCCGCTTCCCGTTCCATGTCGCGGCCGGAGAGGTCCTCGCCCTGCATGTGGGCGTAGTCGCGCGCCATTTCCCGCATCAGGAATTTTGCGGGAACGTCGTGGAACGAGCCGTGATCGCAGACATATTGCATGTAGGTCCGGCCCGCGCCGTCGAAGGGATGCAGCAGCGCGTTGGTATGGCCGTCGAAATCCAGCGGTTGCACGCCGACTTTGGCGCACAGCGTGGCGTTGAAGGTCGGGGTGGCCTTGCGCCAGGCGTCGTCGACATGGACTTCGGTGTAGCCGTGCCAGGTGAAGATGTCCGTGCCCATGCTCCGGCGCAGCTTCTCGGTCGTGAGGTGGTTGCGCACGTCGGCGAATCCGACACGGGCGGGAATGCCGTGGACGCGGCAGGCGGCAGCGTAAAGCGCCGCCTTGCCCACGCAATAGCCGACCCCGGCCGCCAGCACGCTCGAGGCCCGGAACGTCTCTGATGTGCGCATGTTGACGTAAGGGTTATAGCGGATGCCGTCGCGCACCGCTCTGTAGAGCAGGCTGGCCTTCTCGCGCTCGGAGGCGTCAGCCGCAACGGCGGCGCCGGCGAAGTTCTGGACGGCCGGATGGTCGCTATCGATATATTCGCCGGGATCGGTGTAGAGGCGGCGGAGCGTGTCGGGAAGAATGTCGGTCATGCCGGTAGTTTAGCAAGCGGGGTTCGGTTGGCAAAGGCTCTCGCTGGTTTCCTCGTTGGAGAAGCGTCGGTTGACGGCATGGCTCGCTCGTCATGGCCGGGCTTGACCCGGCCATCCACGTCTTTGCTTCCGAACGAAGAAAGGTAAGACGTGGATCACCGGGTCAAGCCCGGTGATAACGACCCAGCGCGATCTGGTGAAAATAGATGCGAAGCAAATTGAGATGGAGGATCGATTTGCTGCCCATCCCTACTCCCCCTCATCACTCGCCAACAACCCCTTCACCGCCCGCGCCCACCCCGCCAGCTTGCGCTCGCGCGTCGCCGCGCTCATTGCCGGCTTGAAGCGGTGCTCGAGCCGCCAGTTGTCGGCGAATTTTGCGGGCTCGGGATAGACGCCGGCCGCCAACCCCGCGAGATAGGCCGCACCCAGCGCGGTGGTTTCCTGGATCATCGGGCGGTCGACCGGCGCGTCGAGGAGGTCGGCGAGGCGCTGCATGGTCCAGTCCGACGCGGTCATACCGCCGTCGACGCGGAGCACGACATGGGCGGCTTTCGCATCCGGCCAGTCGGCGCGCATCGCGGCCCACAGGTCGAAGGTCTGGTAGCAGACGCTTTCGAGCGCGGCATGGGCGAGTTCGGCGGGGCCGGTGTTGCGGGTGAGACCAAAGAGCGCGCCGCGCACGCGCGGATTCCAGTAGGGGGCGCCGAGGCCGACGAAGGCCGGCACCAGATAGACGCTCTGCATCGAATCAGACTTGTCGGCGAGCGCGCCGGTCTCCGAGGCCAGCTTGATGATGCCGAGCCCGTCGCGCAGCCACTGCACCGCGGAGCCGGCGACGAAGATCGAGCCTTCGAGCGCGTAGGTGCGCTGGCCCTTGAGCTGGTAGGCAATCGTCGTCAGCAGCTTGTTCCTGGAGGCCACCGGCGTGGCGCCGGTGTTCAATAGCGCGAAGCAGCCGGTGCCGTAGGTCGACTTCATCATGCCCGGCGCAAAGCAGGCCTGGCCGATGGTGGCGGCCTGCTGGTCGCCGGCGATGCCGGAGATCGCGATCGCGCCGCCGAACAATTCGGGCACGCTGTCGCCGAAATGGTGCGAGGAATCCTTCACCTCGGGGAGCATCGAGCGCGGCACCCGCAGCAGTTTCAGGAGATCGTCGTCCCACTGCCCGGTGTGGATGTTGAACAAGAGCGTGCGCGAGGCGTTGGTGGCGTCGGTCGCGTGGGCCTTGCCGCCGGTCAGCCGCCACAGCAGGTAGCAATCGACGGTGCCGAACTTGAGTTCGCCGCGCTCAGCGCGCTCGCGGGCGCCGGGGACATGGTCGAGGATCCATGCGACTTTGGTGCCCGAAAAATAGGGATCGACGATCAGACCTGTTTTGGCCGAGATCGCCGGCTCATGACCTTCACTCTTTAATTTGGCGCAGATATCGGCGGTGCGGCGGTCCTGCCAGACGATGGCGCGGTGGATGGCCTGGCCGGTGGCGCGGTCCCACACCACGGTGGTCTCGCGCTGGTTGGTGATGCCGATGGCGGCGATGTCCTTTGCCGTGACGCCGGCTTTCTTCAGCGCCTCGCGGCAGGTCGCAATCGTCGAGGTCCAGATGTCCTCCGGCTCGTGCTCGACCCAGCCCGAGGCCGGAAAATGCTGCGGGAATTCCTGTTGCGCCGCGGCGGCGATCGAGATGTCGCTGCGAAACACGATGGCGCGCGAGGATGTGGTGCCCTGATCGATGGCCAGCACAAAGGACATGACGTTGCTTCCCGGATGGTTTGTTCGGTGGTGGAGGCAAGGCAAGCGGATTGGGGATGGTTCGTCAATATCCGTTCATTGTCGTCCCTGCGAAAGCAGGGACCCATA
>JBAQER010000815.1:0-7060 GCA_049286845.1 Bradyrhizobium sp. | reverse complement strand
GTTCATGGCGCTGGCGATCGGCATCGTCGCCTGCAGCGAGGGCTTGCGAGTGAAGGGAAGCGCCGAATCGCTCGGCAAGCAGACCACGACCTCGGTGGTGAAGTCGATCTTTCTGGTGATCGTGCTCGACGGGCTGTTTGCAGTCTTCTTCGCATCGATCGGAATGTAGCGATGCAGCAAAAGGCTCCTCAGTTCGCGATACGCGTCCGCGACCTTGTGGTCGGCTTCGGCAAGCAGGTCGTGATCGACCACCTGTCGCTTGACGTTCGCCGGGGCGAGATTCTCGGCTTGGTCGGTGCTTCCGGCGGCGGCAAGACGGTTTTGATGCGAACCATCATCGGGCTGATTCAGCGGCGAAGCGGAGAGATCGAGGTGATGGGGGCCCCAATCGGTGCCACCCAGGATCGCGTCACCCAAAGCGCTGCGGGCAAATGGGGAATTCTGTTTCAGCAGGGCGCTCTGTTTTCATCGCTCACTGTGCGGCAGAACATCCAGTTTCCGCTGCGCGAAAATCTGGTGCTGTCGCAGACGCTGATGGACGAGATCGCCACAGCCAAGCTCGAAATGGTCGGGCTGTTGCCGGAGGATGGCGACAAGTTTCCTGCGCAATTGTCCGGCGGCATGACCAAGCGCGTGGCGCTGGCCCGCGCGCTGGCGCTCGATCCCGCGATCGTGTTTCTCGACGAGCCGACCTCGGGTCTGGATCCGATTGCGGCGGGCGATTTCGACGCCCTGATCAAGACCCTGCAGAAAACGCTGGGACTGACGGTGTTCATGGTCACCCATGACCTCGCCAGCCTGAACACGGTCTGTGATCGCGTGGCGGCGCTGGCGGATGGCAAGATCGTCGCCATTGGACCGATGCGCGAACTGCTTCAATCCGAGCATCCCTGGGTGAGAGCCTATTTTCACGGCAAGCGCTCCCAGATGCTGCAACCCAAAGCGAGTTAGAGAGATGGAAACCCGCGCTCCCTTCGTCGTTGTCGGCGCCTTCGTGCTGGCGACCATCTTCGCCGTGTTCGGCTTCGTGTACTGGCTCCACAACACCGGCGGGCTCGGCCCGCGCGCGACCTATCATGTCCAGTTCGACGGCTCGGTGCCGGGACTGCTGATAGGCGCCGGCGTGCTGTTCAACGGCATCCGCGTCGGCGAGGTGACCGATCTCGGTCTCGCGCCGGACAATCCGCGCCGCGTCAATGCGACGATCTCGGTTGCCTCGACCACGCCGGTGCGATCCGACACTAAGGTAGGCTTGGAATTCCAGGGCCTGACCGGCGTGCCCGTCATTGCACTGGAAGGCGGCACGCTGCTGGCGAATCCCGGTCCGGTGCCGACGTTGATTGCCGAAGCCGGCGCGGGCCAGAGCATGACCCAGGCTGCCCGCGACGCGTTGCGCAAGGTGGATTCCGTGTTGACTGAAAATTCGGAGCCGCTCAAGAAGACCATCGCCAATATGCAGACGTTTACCGACGGGCTGGCGCGCAACACCGGCAAACTCGATAGCATCATCGCCGGTCTCGAAAAGCTGACCGGTGGCGGCACGCCGGCGCAGAAGATCACTTACGATCTGCGGGCCCCGCAAAATCTCGGACCGGCAGGCAAAACCCTGAAGGGCCAATTGGCGATCCCGGAACCGACCGCGGTCGCGATGCTCGAGACCCAGCGCATGCTGTTCTCGCCGGCCAAGGAATATCCGGGGTTTGCGGATGTGCTGTGGGCCGATAGCATCCCGAAATTGCTGCAGGCCAGATTGATCGAGAGTTTTGAAAATTATGATATCGCCCATGCCCCGTTGCGCACCTCGGATATCGGGCAGACGGATTTTCAGCTCCTGATTGATGTCCGGCGTTTCCGGATAGCAGTCGATGCAAGTCCGGCTGCCGAAATCGGATTGTCGGCGCGGATCGTCGACAAGAACGGAAAGGTGATCGCGTCGCGGCTGTTCGAAGAAGGCCAGAAGTTCGACAAGCTCGAGCCGCCGGCAGCCGTCGCCGCCTTCAGCGATGCGTTTGGTCGCATTGCGAAGGATATCATCGCCTGGACCGTACAGGCGCTGTAGTCGCGGCAGGATTCGGGAAAGCGCGAGTGGGAAGGGCCGGTGAGACTTTGCAGTGGGTACGTGCCGGCGTTATTCGAGCGTCTTCAGGAATGACAGAAGGTCGTTGATCTGGTCAGGCTCAAGCTGAAATTGCGGCATGGTCGGATGGCCGGTAACGATGCCCTCGGCAAGGGCCTCGGCGAGGGTTTCGATCGGGTACCGATTGTGCAGCGTGCGGAATGGTGGGGCGATCTTCAGCGGGCTCGGGGTTGTCCGGTCGATGGAATGGCAGCGCGCGCAATTGGTGAGGGCGAAAGTCCTGCCACGTTGCTCGGCAGGCGAGGCGGCCAGGACTGGTCCGGTCAGGATAAGCGCGGCCAACGCTTGGCACAGGGCAAGTCGCAGCATTTCCAATCGCTCTCTTCCAAAGAGGACAGGTCTTTGATAATGCAGCAAAACCGGTCGTCTTTGATCTGCATCAACCGCCAAATGGGCGATCCGTTAAGATGCAATCGACCCCTAGGCTGGCCACGACGGTTGCAGCCCGTGCCGTCTCGGAGTGGTGTATGAAGATTTCCCTGGTTGCTGGCGAGCCGAGCGGGCAAGTCTGTACCGATTGCGCGATACGCCAGTTCAGCCTCTGCGCCGCGCTTGACAAGGCCGAATTGCGGGAATTGGAGCATCTGGGTCGCCATATCCATTTCGCATCCTGCGAGACCGTGTTCGCTCAGGAGGAGATGACGACGTCGTTCTACAATCTGATGGAAGGCGTCATGCGGCTTTACAAGCTGCTGCCCGACGGCCGCCGGCAGATCGTGGGATTCTCCTTGCCCGGTGATTTCCTGGGGCTGGCGGCATCCGCGCGGCACAGCCTCTCGGCGGATGCGATCGGCGCGGTTACCGTTTGCCGATTTTCCAAGGCTCCCTTTGCACGATTCATCGAGGACAAGCCCCATCTCCTCCTCCGTATCAATGAATTGGCGGTTCGCGAACTGAGCCAGGCCCAGGACCATATGGTGCTGCTCGGCCGCCGTTCCGCCGAAGAAAAAGTTGCGACCTTCCTGATCGGCTGGCGCGACCGCCTGGTTCAGCTCAACGGCCCGTCAACGACAGTGGCGCTGCCGATGAGCCGTCAGGATATTGCTGATTTCCTCGGCCTGACCATTGAAACGGTGAGCCGTACCTTCACCAAGCTCGAACGCGATCGTGTGATCGGAATCATGCCGGGAAGCGTGAGTCTGCTGGATCCGGCGCGCGCCGAAGCCATGGCCGCCGCCTGAGAGATATCTCGTACACTCCTGCGGGTGTCTGGCGAAGTTGATCCGCCGATCTCTGGCGATTTTCAGACGCGGCCGGTGCGGCAAAAGGCCGGCGCGATTCCCCAAAGGCGCCGAAGTTTTTGAGCAGGTCAGGCGCTCCGCTGCTGACGTCCGCGGGCCAGCGCTTCAGGTTGAGGTCCGATCTGACTGTCGCATCTTCTGGATGCGTTCAATGAAGGCATCTACCACAGGGGCAGCTGCACTCCGCTAAAATTGTCGTCCAATCGTTCTCACCCCGACAACCGCCACTCGACGCCTGGCTTGCTTGAGCCCGCTTCATCCGCGATAGACGGATGCAAATGCTTGTTCCGCCACGATCTTTCGTTAATCTAAATCGGGCGGATGAAGGAGGGCCAGGGTGTCCTGCCAGGTGTGTCTATCGACCCTGAAGGCTGGTGACCTGTATTGCTCATCCTGTGGAGCGGTCGTCCCCGAGCATCCTCCGAAGCCCGCGGAAGTTCGCGGCCGTATCGCCGGCGAGCGGAAATACCTCACCGTGCTCTGTGCCGATCTGCAGCGATCCACCGATTTGATCTCGGAACTGGACCCCGAGGCCGCCATTTCGCGGCTAGAGCCGGCGCTGATTGCCATGCGCACCGCTGTGCGCCGCAACCGCGGAATCGTGAGCAAGGAAGGCGGCGACGGGCTGATCGCGCTGTTCGGCGCCCCGCACGCCGATGACAATCACGCCGTCATGGCTTGCCACGCCGCAGTCGAACTGGTTCGCCGGGTCAAGCTGCTGAACGATCCGGCGCTGCAGGTCCGGGTCGGCGTGCATTCCGGCTATGTGGTCGCCCATGTCATCGAGGCCGACTTCTCCTCGATCTATGAAGCGGGCGGTCCAGCGGTCCATCTGGTCAAGCGGCTCGAGAGCGCCGCGCAGGCCGGACAAATCATGGTGTCGGAATCCTGCCAGAGCCTGGCCGCAGGCCTGGTGACTTTCCATGCCTTGCCTCCGAAGCGGCTTGAGGGGTTCTCCGCACCGGTTCCCTGTTACGAACTCGCCGAGATCAGCGGGCTGACCCGCTGGCGGGCCCGTTCGACCAAGGGGCTTTCCTCCTTCGTCGGCCGCGAGGAAGAGACTTCCCTGCTTGAGCGGGCGGCGCGGGAGACCGGCCCGTCCGGGCAGATCATCGCGCTGGTGGGTACGGCGGGCATCGGAAAATCCCGGATGGCCCACGAATTCGTCAGCGTATTGCGGGAGAAGGACTGGCAGGTCCTGGAGGCGGAAGGCAATCCGCTGGAGCAGGCGGTGCCGTATGCATTGCTGAAGAAGCTGCTGCAGAGCGCGCTGCAGGTAGGCAACCTCACGCCTGCCAATCTGGCTGGCTTCGCCGAAGGGCAGGGACTCGCCCATTCCGACCTGTGGCCCGCGGCCCTTGGCTCCGTTCTCGACCAGCCCATCACCGACCCCCGCTGGCATGATCTCGAACCGCTGTTGCGGCGGCGCGCAATCATCGATGCCGCACGCCATGCGATCGAACAGGTGGTCTCGGCGCGGCCGACGATCCTGCTCCTGGAGGACCTGCACTGGATCGACGGCCAAAGCGAAACTGCCATCGAGGCCCTGATGTCGCTGACGGCGAACTATCCGCTGCTGGTGTTGCTGACCTGGCGGACGGAGGATGCGCCGGGATGGCTGGCGCGGCTGGACGTTCGCAGGATCTGGCTGCGGTCGCTCGATGTCCCCTCGGCGAACGCGCTGCTCGACGATCTTCTCGGTACGGCGGAGCACCTCGACGATCTCAAGGCCCATATCCTTCGCCACACTGGCCAGGTTCCGCTCTTTATCGAGGAAGTCGCACGGCAGCTCATCAATCGCGGAGTCCTCAGCGCCGATCCCGGTCGATTGGCCGCCAATACACCGTGGGACGCGCTGGAGATTCCCCCAACCGTCCAAGGGGTCATTGCGTCCCGAATCGATCGCCTGCCGAAAGAGGACAAGGCCCTTCTCCAGCTCGCTTCCGTCGGCGGCCCGCGCATCTCGCCTCCCTTATTGGCGGCGGTGACCGGGATGCCCGCGGCACAGTTGCAAAGCCGGCTTTGGTCGCTGGAGATTCTGGACTTCCTGGTCGAGTCGCGCTGGCTCGCTGCCCCGGAATACGAATTCGCGCACGATCTCATTCGCGAAGTTGCCTACGATTCCATCCTCCGCCCGCAACGCGAGGAGCTGCACCGGCGGATCTTGGCGGCACTGGAGGCCACCACCCTCGGTCACCAAGAGGATGTGGCCGAAGCGCTCTGTCATCACGCGGTCAAGGCGCAGGATTGGGTCAAGGCCGACAAGTACGGGCACATGGCGGCGAAGAAGGCCTTGGCCAGATCGGCGTTCCGGGATGCAACGGAATATTTCCAGATTGCGATGGACGCGGTCGACAAGCAGGCGGCCTCGCCGGCGCGTGAGCGCCGCGCGATCGATCTGCGCATCGAGGCCCGGATGGCGTTTTCGCCGTTTGGAAAGACGTCGGAATGGCTTGATCTGTGTCGCGACGCGGAAGCGCGCTCCGAGAAGATCGGCGATGAGCCGCGACGGCTTGCTTCGATTGCCGTGAGGGCGGCGGCGCTGAATTTCTATGGAACACCCTATGAAGCGATCGCGGCCGGGGAGGAGGCCGTAGCCCTGGCCAATCGGCTGGCAGATGCGACCTGGCTGGGGTTTGCTGAGTACGGCCTCGGTCAGGCCTATTTCCTCGCCGGCCGATATCGGGACGCGGAAGGGGTCTTGAATCAGGCGAGTGAGCGATTTGCGAATGCGCCCGGAAACGTCCCGCCAGGGACAACGGGTTCGAGCCTTCTCGTGCTCTGTCATATGATGAAAGCGATCATCCATGCATCGATCGGCGAGTTCGATCCATCCCAGGAGTGCTCAAGGCAGGCAGTCAGTCTGGCCGAAAAGAGCGGCCTGTCGTATGACATGATTGCTGCCGACTACGGCCGCGGCCTGTCGCAGCTGGTGCTCGGTAACCTCGATGAGGCGGAAGGTGCGCTCGATGAAGCCGCGTTCCTTTCGCGCGAGAACGAAGTCCGGCTGTTCTTGCCCCTTGTGTTGTGCGGACTTGGAAACCTCTATCTGCAGCGCGGGCGCGTAAGGGAAGCAAGGGATATCCTGCTTGAAGCAAGGAACGAGGCTGAGGCGCTCGGTCATTCGTCCAGCACCCTGTTGGCGTCGACCTATCTGGCTTCCGCATATGCGCAACTTGGAGATATTCCCCGCGGATTGGAGGTCGCGCGTGCCTGCCATGCGGGGGCGAAGCAGAAGGGCTACCAGGGGATCGAAGCTTTGGCTCTCCTTGCCGAGGCCGTCATCTTGTCCCTTCAAGGAGCATCCGCCTCGGCCGAGGCGATCGCACAATTGGAGCGCACGATCGAAATTGCCGCCAGGCTCGGAACCAGACCCTTGCTGGGATTGGCGAAGGGAACGTTGGCCCGTCTGTTGGCCGCCGCGGGCCGGAAGTCCGAGGCCAGGGATGAACTTGGGCAGGCGATCGAGCTTTTTGCCAAGTCGAAAATGACTATCCAACTGGAACGTGCTAAGGCAGCACTCTCCAGGTTCTCAAATTCATGACGATCGCCATCGCGGCACATATCGCCGCTTATCAATGGAGTGAGACATGTCCGGACTTGTCTATGGTGGAAGATTTGAGCAAATGATGAATGAATTTTGCAGCCCCGCAAACATTGCTGCGACGGCAGCGAAATTCGC
>JBAQER010000814.1:0-2098 GCA_049286845.1 Bradyrhizobium sp. | reverse complement strand
ACGCGGTCGCGGACGAGCGCCTGAACGAGTACCAGGCCGACGTGCTGCTGCGGGCGCATGTCGGAAAAAGCGGCGGCAAGAACGCGTTCCAGAAGGAAGGCGACCGCCGCGAGCATTTCCGCATCCTGCGCGCGGCGCTCTACGCGTGGACCGACGGCGAGCTGGAGCTTGAATCACAGCATCGTTTCGACACCTTCCGCGGCCGGGTGCTCGCCGCGCTCGCCGCGCTGCGCTCGGGCGAGGCGAGGCGCGTGCTGGTGGTGAGCTCAGGCGGCCCGATCTCCACGGTGCTGGCTGAAGTGCTCGGCATGCCGCTGCGCGGCGTGGTGGACCTGAATCTGCAGACGCGCAACACCGGGATCACCGAACTGCAGGCGGGCGCAAACCGGATCCATTGCGTCAGTTTCAACAACGTCCCGCACCTCGACCGGCCCGACCGCGCCGGCGCGCTGACTTACTCCTGAAACTTTTCCTGTCCGCGAGTAACCTCTGGTCGAGGAGTCAAGACATGAACGTGAGCATTCAAAGTATCGCTGCGATCGCTGTTGGCGCGCTCCTGCTGACCGCAGCGACTGCGGGTCTCGCGCAATCACCGGAAAAGAAGGCGCATATCGGCATACTGGTCGGCGGCAGCACCTCGCAGCGCGGTCATCTGGAGCAGGCCCTCTTGAAGGGCTTGCGCGAGCAGGGTTATGTCGAGGGCAAGAATCTCATCCTCGAGCGTCGCTACGCCGATGGTCACGTCAATCGCGTGCCGGAGATTGCGCGCGAACTTGCGGCAATGAGGCTGGATGCCGTGGTCACCACATGCACCCCGACCACGCGCGCCGCGAAGCAGGCGAGTAGCTCGATGCCGATCGTCATGGCCGCCGTTGCCGATCCCGTAGGGCAGAATCTGATCGCCAGCCTTGCCAGGCCCGGCGCCAATGTCACGGGGCTATCCAGCCAGGCGGAGGACATCATGCCCAAGATGCTGGAACTGTTCGCGAACGTCCTGCCGAAGCCGACCACGGTCGCAGTGCTGGCCGAGGCGAGAAGCGACGTGCACCCACGAATGTGGCAGGCACTCGGTCCGGTGGCGCAGACCCTGAAAATAAAACTGATAAAAATCGATGTCGGAAGACCGCCCGAGCTGCGACTGAGTGCCGCGTTCGAAACTGCGGTGCGCGAAAAGGCGGGCGCAATCCTCGTTCTGCCCGACGAGCCGATGTTTCTTTCCTGGCGCGCGCATATCGTCGCACTTGCGTCGAAGCATCGCCTTCCGGCCTTCTACGGCGCAAGAGAATTCGTGGACGACGGCGGACTGATGAGCTATGGAGAAAACCTAAGGTCCGCCTACGGCAACGCGGCCACCTACATCAGCAAGCTGGCTCTTGGCGCCAAACCCGGCGATATCGCGGTCGCGCAGCCGACCCAGTTCGAGTTCGTGGTCAATAGGAAGGCGGCCAAGGCGCTCGGCATCACTTTCCCGCAATCATCGTTGCTACTCGCGAACGACGTGATTGACTGAGGTGCGAACGGCAAACGCGGGGTCGTCAATCGCTTAAGACGGGGAAAGAAGAAGCCTCCCCAGATACCACGCGACGCCGGCGATGAAAGCGGAGCAGGGGATGGTCAGGATCCATGCCCAGAGGATGTTGCCGGCCACGCCCCAGCGCACGGCGGAGGCCGATTGCGCAGCACCGACGCCGACAATTGCCCCGGTGATGGTGTGCGTGGTGGAGACCGGGATGCCGAAGCCCGTGGCGACGAAGAGCATGATCGCGCCGCCCGTTTCGGCGCAGCAGCCGCCGACCGGCTTCAGCTTGGTGATGCGCTGGCCCATCGTTTTGACGATGCGCCAGCCGCCGAACGCGGTGCCGAGCGCGATGGCGATGTAGCAGGCTGCGATCACCCAGACCGGCACCGGATCCTTCGTGCCCAGGTAGCCGGCGGCGATCAGCAGCATCCAGATGATGCCGATCGTCTTCTGCGCGTCGTTGCCGCCGTGGCCGAGCGAGTACATCGAGGCCGAGACAAGTTGCAATCGCCTGAACCACCGGTCCACCTTGCTTGGCGTGGACTTCACGAATATCCAGGACACCACCAGCATCAGCAG
>JBAQER010000813.1:0-5539 GCA_049286845.1 Bradyrhizobium sp. | reverse complement strand
CCATGCATGGCTGTCTCGAAGCTCAGATTGGGGCCGTTACAGGCGGAGCGCGAGGCCACAAGATTCCGAAGGCGGTGAAAGAAGCGCTCGAAGAAATTCGCAGCACGAGAGGGCCGCGCGGAAAGTTCAAGGATGCCATCGACGGGCTTCAAGAAGTCCGCGTGAATGTCGCCGAGCTGGAAACCAAGCGGAAGGATGTCTTCAAGTACATGGAGGACCTCACGCGAGGCAAACGCGAGCTGAAGGAACTCCAGACCGGCTGGAACGAAGAAGACCATCACGTCGAACTCGACGCCGAGCGCGGCAAGCGCACGGCCGCTGCTACCCGTGCTGCTGAAATCGAAAGTGCGAAAAGCACCGCAGGTCTTGCCCGGGAACGGGCCACGCGCGCGCAGCAACTCGTCGAAGACCGAGCAAAGTTAGTAGCCGAAATTGTGCCCATCGAAACGCAGATCACAGGGCTGCAGACTGACCTTGCCAAGGCGCTTACGGCCAAAACGGATGCGCAGTCATCGGTTGAAGCAGGCGAAAAGGTGCTCACAGAATTGCGCAGCAAAGCCAGCCGAAATGGCGAGCGCAGCAGGCACCTTGAACGTGTTCGCAGTGCAGTGGCCCTTGACGCGGAGATCAAGGAGCACAAATCCACGCTCGACAAGGCCGTCACGCTCGAAAAGGAAATCAGCCAACTGTCCGAGGCTGTGGGCCAAATTGCAGCAACGGACGAAGCTGTGAGGTTGATCGAAGAAGCCGTTACCGAAATGTCAGCTTCCGAGTCAGCCGTCAACGCGGTCGCGACGACTGTTACCTTTGCGATTGATCAGAGCGCTCAGAAGCGCGTTTCAATAGACGCAAAGCCGCTCACGGCTTCATCAACCTCGCTTCCCGTCATCGGCAAGACGGTAATCGCAATTGATGAGATCGGAACGATCACGATCGAGCCTCAAATCAGGAACCGCAATGGTTTGCTGGTGCGCCAACGGGAAGCAAGGGACGGCTTGAAGGCTGCGCTTGACGCCGCCGACGTCAAGGATCTCGCCGCCGCCCGCACCGCGGCCGCGCAGCGCAAGGAGCATGAGCGGCGGCTTGCCGAGGTGCGCCGGGAGATTGCTGGCCTCGCGCCGGGCAGCCGTCCGAAGAAATTAGCGGTGGGCCTTGATGCCCTCAGGAACTACGTTAGCGAGCTGCGCGGTCGGCTGAAGGCCGAATTGGAAAAGCTCGCTATTACGGCAGTTCCCGACAGCGCTCAGATTGAGCAAGACATTCGGAAAAATCATACGGAAGGTGCCCATCTGGTCACGGATATTGAATCAGCTGAAGCGGCCCTTGCGGGACCGCAGGATTCGTCGAGCCAAGCTGGCAAGACGCTTCAAAAGGTCCAGGAACGACTAGCAGGCCTGAATGGCACGTTTGCGACCAAAAAAGCTGACCTTGATGCGGGCCGCGCGAGCGCGACCGATGAGCAGCTCGCAGCCGGTGCGGAGACGCTCGAACGTGAAGCCGCGGACAAGAAAGCCCTACTCTCCGAGTTGGAGAAAAATCAGGGCGAAAGCCCCGAGACCATTGACGCCCGGATCAAGCGTCTGGAAGGCGCTACAACCAACCATCACCGGGCTGTCGCAGAACTCGGCAACGAAGTTATCAGGCTCACGACGTTGATCGAAGCCAATGAAGGCGCGGGTATTGAGGAACTGCTCGCTGTCGCCGAGGCCGAGCAGCACCGCCTTGCAAGCAACGTGGCGGATTTCGAACAAGAGACAGCGGTTCTTAAGTTGCTGTCGGATACGCTGGAGACCGCTGAGCGGGAGGCGAAGACCCGGTATCTCGCACCGGTTGTCAGCCGTGTTGAACCGTACTTGAAGATGCTAATACCGGGAGCAGGTCTTGTTCTTGACGAAGATCTGCATATCACCGCAATCGAACGCGATGGACTGCAGGAAGAGTTTGGGTGCCTGAGCGATGGCACGCAAGAGCAACTTGCCGTCCTTGCGCGAATAGCATTTGCCGAACTGCTCCTCAAGCAGGGTAGGCCCGCAACCGTGATCCTGGATGACGCGCTGGCATTTTCTGACGACCAGCGTATCGAAAGCATGTTCGACATCCTGATGCGTGCCGGTGAACAGGTGCAGATCATTGTGCTGACCTGCCGCAAACGCCTGTTCACCCGGTTGGGAGCATCGCCATTGCAGATTCAGGAAGAGCGAACCGGCTCATAGCCTCTTTTTTGGCGCGTCCGGCGCTGCCGGACCGGGCTCTTGTGAACCGAGCCGTAAGCCGTCTCGGCCCGTCGGCTTCGATCCCTCGCGCGATAACGTGTCGCTCGCCGGAGGCACTCGGTCCCGGGTCCCGCCAAGAGGCGGCGCTATGCTGACCCTCCTGCGGGTGCCTTTTTAACCGGTCTCGCGACTGCCGACTGGCCTTCGCTTCGCTGCGGCACAGACGCCCTCTTTCTGTTTGGGAGCTAAGGGCTCCGCCCTCGCGTGGGCAAGGGTGAAGTCCCGGAAGATCCGGGACCGGCCGGGGCGGTCTCCCCGACCTTCCGCGCGGACGTCAAGACCGGACAGCTTCCACCATAGGAATCCGCTTGTGCAGGCCGGGTGATCCCCCTCCGCCCCGGCCGCCCTTGCCCTTGCTACCCCGGTCTCGCCGACGGGCAGGGGTGCAGGCGCGAGGTGCGCTCTGCACCCAAGCCCTAAAAGGAGATTGATCATGTCTACCAAGAATGTCGAAATCGTCACTGAGAGCGGGACCGAGCGTTTCATTCCGCTCAACAAGCTCAAGAAATCCCCGAACAATGCCCGCAAGACACCGCACAGCGAGGCGTCCATCGAAGCCTATGCGGCCAGCATCGCCGCCAAAGGCATCCTGCAAAATCTTGTCGTCGAGCCGGAAGTGGATACGGATGGCGCGGCCACCGGGTTCTATTTTGTCACCATCGGCGAGGGCCGCAGGCTGGCGCAGCTTCTGCGCGTCAAGCGCAAGGAAATCAAAAAGACCGAACCGATCCGCTGTGTCATCGACACCGCGAACGATCCCCACGAAATCAGTCTCGACGAGAACGTCACGCGCGAAAACATGCATCCCGCCGATCAGTTCGAGGCCTTCAAGAAGCTCGCCGAAGAACGCGGTTTCGGCGCGGAGGAAATCGCTGCCCGGTTCGGTGTGACGCCGCAGGTGGTGCGGCAACGCCTGCGGTTGGGCGCGGTCTCGCCCAAGCTGATGGAAATCTATCGCAGCGGCGATCTGGCGCTCGACCAGTTGATGGCCTTTGCGATCACCGAGGACCACGCCCGGCAGGAAGCCGCTTACGAACGGCTATCCCATAACCGCGATGCCAGCACAATCCGCCGCATGCTCACCGAAGCCAATGTGGCGGCCACGGATCGCCGCGCTATCTTTGTCGGCGCGGAGGCTTATACAGAAGTGGGTGGTACAATCCTGCGGGACCTCTTCACCGAGGATCGCGGTGGCTATTTCGAGGACGTGGCGCTTCTCGATATGCTGGTCGTGGCGAAGCTTGGGCGCGAAGCCAATGCCCTGATAGAAGCAGAGGGCTGGAAATGGGCGCAAGTCTACCTTGACTACCCCCACAGCCACGGGCTGCGCCGGACATATCCGCAAGCAGTGGAACTGTTGGCGGAAGATCAGGCCGCCCTGGATGCCGCGAGGAGCGAGTTCGACAGCCTGACAGCGCAACATGAGAGCGCCGAGGAACTGCCTGACGAAGTCGATGCGCGTTTCGGCGAACTTGAAGCCGAGATCGAGCGACTTGAGGCCAAGCGTCAGGCCTACGCCGCTGCCGACATCGCGCGTTGCGGGGCCTTTGTCATCCTCAATCATGACGGCACTGTCCGCATCGAGCGCGGCTTTGCGCGGGCCGAGGACGAGAAGCCGGAGCCGGAAACGCATGATCTGAGCGGCGAAGGCGAGGGCGGTCACACCGTCCATGAGGACGGCGGAACCGCCCCGAACGGTGAAGAGGGTGAGAGCTCGGACGGGGAGGACGAGGACGGCGACGGTCACAAGCCGCTGTCGGACATCTTGATCCGCGACCTCACCGCGCACCGCACCCTCGGGCTTCGCCTCGCTTTAAGCGAGCAACCGGAAGTCGCCATCGTGGCCGCCACCCACGCGCTATCTGCGCAAATCTTCTATCGCGGCGCGGACGCCCACGTTCTCGATATCCGTCCGGTCAGCACGTTGCTGGCTTCCCATGCGGACGGTATCGAGGACACCAAAGCGGGGAAAGCATGGGCGGATCGCCACGCCCGTTGGGCGGCGCAGATGCCGCGCGACGTGGCCGATCTCTGGGCTTTTGTCAGGGAGCTTGACCATGACAGCCGCATGGCGCTGTTCGCGCATTGCGTCTCGCTCACGGTCAACGCGGTGAGACTTCCGTCGGAGCGTAGGCCCCGGGCGGTGGCAACGGCGGACAGGCTGGCGGAGGCCGTGTCGCTCGACATGACCGCGCATTGGATACCGACCGCGCGGACCTATCTCGGTCGGGTCACCAAGACGCACATTCTTGCCGCCGTGCGGGAAGGCGTCAGCGAGGAGGCCGCCGAACGGATGGCGGACATGAAGAAGCAGGATATGGCTGAGGCTGCCGAGCAGTTGTTAGTCGGAACCGGCTGGCTGCCCGCGCTGATGCGGACACGGCCTGCCGAGCAACCGCAGGCGGATGCTCTGTCGGAGGTGAAGGACCCCGACGCTTACTCCGTCGCCGCCGAGTAATCGGCATGGCCGGGACCGCTCACGCGGTCTCGGCTTTTGATCGCGCGACTGTCGATTTTTTTTGGCCGCGCGCCCTTGGGCGCGCGGCCAACTTCATGATACTCACGCCCTCGACCGGGCGCATTCTCTAGGGAGAAGCGAAATATTTTTCCGCCTCAGGGTCGGCGGGTAGGGTGCCCTGTGGTCGGCGCCAATGGACCCCTTCCAAAGCAAATGCGTCGTATCAACCCGGTTGGATCAGTCGCCGTTGCGGCGGGACCAGATCAGGATGAAGCCGTCGTCGCCCTCGCCTTCACCAGCGAGGCGGATCGATGCCGGCGGTTTCGACCATCCCCGACATCGAGATTGCGATCTGGGCTCCGCTGGTCTTCGGTCGAGCGCGCGCACCAATCGGCGCGCCGCGCTGCGAATTCATGCGCCGTCGTTCGCTAGGCTCGTGCCTTCGCCTTCGTGGGTGCGCGGACGCACGTCTTTGTCCGATCGGTGATTCCTGTCCTTGTGCGGCGACGATGATGGCAGCCATGGTGGTCTCCGTCTGTTGTCGGGCCGCGACCATCGCAGCCTCGATGGCGGTCCTTGGCCCGGGGAGCGATCGGCCCGCAGCCGTCAGGCCCGCAGTGCAGCGGAGGACGGTGGCAGACGGCTTTTTTGCCTCGCGAGGAATGCCGCCACTTCGCGGCAGGGGAAAAAAGCTGGCTTAACCGTTGCGGGAAGGCGATCGAGGCGCAGCCGTCCCTCGGGCCTGATCCGTCCATTCGAGGTTGCGTTGGTACGCGCCCATTAAACAGACTGATGGAGACCACCATGG
>JBAQER010000812.1:0-4668 GCA_049286845.1 Bradyrhizobium sp. | reverse complement strand
GTGGAACGCGGGCAGGATTTTTCTATTACGGCCTATGGAGCTGAACATGACGACGATGCCGACGCCTGAGACCATGAACCGCACGGCGAAATTGTTCATGGACCGCAACGAAGTCGCCAACTACGGCGAAGCGCTTGCGAAGCTGGAAGGTTTCCGCCTCGCGGTCGTATGCGGGCCGGAAGTCCTCGCCTCTGCGGCGCATCAATGTGCCCTACTCACCTTAGTCAATGCGGGACGGCGCACGTTCCTCGGCGGAATTTACGTCGAGCTGCCCGGCGACGGTCCGCTGCTGGTGCCGCTTGCAAAGGCGAAGAGCCTCGCCGCAGCAATCGTCGCGCTTGGTGGCAAGACGGGAACAGCCGCTGCGGACATCCCTCGCATCGCGATCGGCACGGTCGGCCTCGCCGCAATGCCGCCTTCGTGGCAGGTGACCTGGGATGGATGGCGCGCGGGTGCAATTCCCTTCCGTGAAGGCGCCCGCCTTCAGGAGCGCGGCAATCTCCATTTGGCGCCTGTTCTTGCCAGCGCCTTGGCTCTATCCGAGGCGTTTCAGTATTTCGACGGGCGGCCGTTTGCCGGAAAGCGCGCCGCCGGCATCTCGCTTTGGCACCCCGGCGGTGATTGGCGCGACGACGATCCATCGGAGCCGCCGCTCCTTTATCTGCCGCGGAACCTGTGGCTGCTGGGCCTCGGCAATCTTGGCCAGGCCTATCTGTGGATGTTGGGCGCTCTGCCCTTTCCCGATGGACAGAAACCGGAGCTCGTGCTGCAGGATTTCGACGTCATTTCTGCCGCCAACGACAGCACTTCGGTGCTGAGCGGTGAAGCACTGATCGGTTCGCGCAAAACCCGCGCCATGGCCGCATGGAGCGAAGGCTTCGGTTGCAAGACATCGATCGTCGAGCGCCGCTTCGGAGCCTCGACGAAACGAACCGACGACGAGCCTGCCATCGCGCTCTGCGGTTTCGACAACGCGCTGGCGCGCGCTGCGCTGGAGGATGCTGGATTTGATCTTGTCGTTGAAGCCGGGCTCGGCAGCGGTCCGGCCGCCTTCATGAACTTCTCGCTGCATACGTTTCCGGCATCGCGGAAGGCACGCGATGTCTGGAAGCAAGGCAGCGAGGCGCCAAACCCGACGACTGCGCCGGGGCGTGCGTATGCGGGCATGCTTGAAAGGGGAGTCCTCGACGCCTGCGGTCTCGCCATGCTTGCGTCGCGCTCGGTCGGCGTGCCGTTCGTTAGCCTCACCGCGGCCGCCTTCGTCATCGCTGAACTGCTCCGGCGCCTTCACGGCGGGGTTGCATGCGAGGTGTTGGCGGGTTCGCTGCTGGACCTCGTGTCATTTGAGGCTGTGGAGCAGAAAGCGGGATTATTTCCCGCAGCATATGCAACGCTGAGCTGACGCCCAATCGTGAAATTCACGACCTACAGGACTTCTGACGGATCACATTCTCATTGGTCCGCCAAAATCGCTCGACGATCGCCACCTCAAAGCCCGCCAAAGGGGACTAAATCATTGATCCACCGAGCGAAAGCTGGTTGCGCCATAGGATTTGAACCTACGACCTTCAGGTTATGAGGCAGAAGGTCCGCACAATAAGCGACAGACCTCCGTTCGCCACAACCGCCCCATCTAAGTTTCGGACTCAGACCAACTGCACCAGTTTCGCACCAGAAACAGCCTCACCAAAGCACAATGAACGCGGTCGAACGCTAACGAAAATGCAGCAAAATCAACGATCGCATCCTTTATCCTGCCGCTCATAACGGTCTGGTTGCAGGTTCAAGTCCTGCCGCATGCACCGGGGAATCGGTAGCAACGACCTTTTATTTCGGATCATCACACCAGAAACGCCCCGCGTAGCCCTGCCAAAGGACTCGAGACTGGGTCGCCTAGCGGAGCGAACTCGCAGCCCCTAGGTCTCTGCCACAAGCATCCGACCTGTCGGCCAAACGAGACATTCGGATATCCATTGTTATGGAATGTCTTGGAGCTCGCGAAAGGCGTGAAAGCCTCGCCCAAAATAAGTAAGCAAGCGCGCCACAAATTCGGTAGTAGGTATCCATCGATTCAATTTTCGCGCGTGACAACCAAGGCGGGGCGATGCATATTTGATACTCCCGATGATCTTGGTCGGCATTTTGTAACTTTTTTGCTCTTCGCAGGGCGCCATTTTTACTCGGAAATAAGATCACCCCGTCGACGCGAGCCTGAGCAATGCTCAGCCAACGAATCCCGTCGACGAATCCAGAGGGCCTACGATTCAATGCGGCTCTCGTACGATGGCTCAAGCCCGCTTGAATTGGAGATTCGTAATGTTGTGCTTGGATCAGTGCTACAAGATTTTCCGGGACACCAAATGGGTGATCTTAATTGTCATATTCTTATGTTTAGCGTTGATTCTGCCCAATCAAGTTATTGAACTGTATCGCATATCCGCCATCGAAGGCGGCGTCTCAATAATCAATCTATTTTGCGCGCTAACTATCATTGGCTTGGCTTGCTGGCTCGGCTCGATGCAGGTCGCTGCTGAGACGCGCAATTCCTTGTCAAATACGGTTGTCTGCCCTTTCGCACAAACGCTCATCCGATACTTGCCCGCATTTTTGGGCGCAGCGCCGGTCTTTGTCGTGGCCTTGGCCTTGCTCCAGGCGCGACCAAACCTTGAAAGAATTCCGGAGGATCTTCGCAAAGTCGGCAGTGTTATTCGGGTTCAGTATGACACGCTAACGGTAGTCCGGGACACTTTACAAAATCAGAGCTTTTGGTGCCTAGCATTGGCATTTTTGATGCTGGCGGGAATGTCAATTCTCACCGTCCAAACGTATCCTTGGGCATCCCGTGCCAACGCCGCGTACTTCATTCGACGCCGCTTTCTTCTTGCCACGCTCGTCGTCGTCGTCGGATGGGTGACCTTATTTGTCTACTGGCCAGTTGATCTGGCATCTGCACTGACAACGTTCGGAATTCTGGCGCTTTTTACGGTATGCATAATGGCGCTGTGCGTCCACGCATCTCTTGTCACGATCAAGCATCACATTCCCTACATCCCGTTGGGCCTAGTCCCCGTCCTTCTTCTATCGCTATTCGATCTCAACGATAATCACTATCTTCGGCCGCTGAAGAACGTAGCGCCTTCGCAAGACAATCCGCTGCCCGCTCGACCAACTGCAAACGACGCCTTTCACAACTGGCTGAAGCAACGTGGTCTTGGAACTGCTGATGCTCCCAAGGGACCATACCCGATCTTCGTTGTCACTGCCCAAGGTGGCGGAATTTACGCAGCGTACAACGCTGCGGTGTTTCTCGCGCGGATGCAGGACCTCTGTCCCACCTTCCATCAGCACCTTTTTGCCATAAGCGGCGTGTCGGGAGGCAGCGTCGGCGCCGCCACATTCGCCGCGGCCCTTGACGCTTCAAAGAAGGTGGGGCCCCAGCCGGACGACATTGCTGCGGACCCCTGCCCCCTTATAACTCGATTCTTATCGAACGCGCACGCTGACAACCTAGAAGGCATTGGTAATGTGGAGGCTAACGTTGATTTGGCGCTGTCATCGGATTTTCTGTCGCCGTTGATTGCTGGCACGCTGTTTCCTGACATGCTGCAATCCGTCATTCCACGTGGGGTGGGAAGCCTCGATCGTGCCAGGGCGCTTGAGTACACGCTCGAGTCAGCAGCCGATCAAATGTACGACCGAAAGCAAACGATGCTGGGTAACAGCGCAAGTCAAGTCCAACCAATCAACCCTGCACGGCGTAATCTCTTAACGCATAGCTTCCAGTCCTATTGGAAACCAGACGGCGCAATCCCAGCATTGTTGCTCAATGCGACCGATAGTGGATCCGGTAAGCGGATTGTTATGGCACCATTCAACCTCCAAAAGGCGGCAGATACGTTCTCCGACGTTTGCATGCTCACGCCCACGAAATCCTCCGAGGATTTTGCGTTGAGTACCGCCGCGTTTGTCAGCGCCCGGTTTCCCTGGGTTACACCGGCGGCCACCACCTATTCGATCAATCCATGTATTGGCGACAAGACGGTGCATAAGACCCGACTCGTGGACGGGGGATATATCGACAATTCTGGAATCGAAACCGCTCTCGACCTGATTGCAGAAATGAAAGACGCCCTGAAGGCAAATGGCGACGCGGCGATTGCCCAATTTCCTGTCTATCTCATATCACTCTCTAGCGATGACTTTCCCAGCGATCGCGCATACGGTTTGAATGGACTGCTGGAGCCCATTCGCGCTCTATTGAATGGTCGCGAGGCTCGCGCCGCGATTGCTATCAACAGAGCCCGCACCAGCTTCGATATCGTCAAGGTGGACGGTCAGGAATTACCAAAGTTCAATCGTACTAACCTACAAAATCACTTTTATGATTTACCTCTCGGCTGGGCGATGTCTGACCGCACGAGAGATATCATCGCGCTCGATAGTGGACGTTTTTGGGATTGTCATCCGAACGAGCGCTTTATCCAGACCGACAAGGAACGCAGCAATGCAGATTGTGTGCAACTTCAAATCTATCATCTTTTGGTACTCGTCCGAGGACGGCCGTCTTGCGGGTTTTTCCGATCTGTAGCTGACTGTCGGTATGGATATCCTTACTGATAGTCGCCGAGTGCGTCGCCTTGAAGTTGTTGAAACTGGTCGGCGTCGGCG
>JBAQER010000811.1:0-2611 GCA_049286845.1 Bradyrhizobium sp. | reverse complement strand
CAACGCTATCATAGCGCTCGCCGTCCCGCGCGCATGCGTCAATCAGGCGGTCTTCGTCGTATGCGTACGGCGGTCTTCGTTATCCTGTGCCGACATGCGGCCCCTCCCGACCTGGAACTTCAACGGCGGGAGATTGGCGAAACGCGGCGATTCGTGCCCGCGGTCTACCTGGGCTTTTTCTGTCTGGGTTGACCGATCTTTGTTGCGCGCCCCAGATTGGGAATAAAGATGCGTCTGAGCTCGCTTTGCCTTCTACTAACTTCTTTTTGCTGTTCGCAGAGCTGAAAATACTCGGCGCTGTCTGGAGCGACGGTATCCAACTGTTCGTCAATGGCCCAAAGTTCTCTTTGTGTTTCTTTGAATTGATGGAGCGCCGTGATCAGTTCTCGAAGCTTGTAGGAAAGGGTCACACTGTCTTCATCATAATCTCCAGTGGCGAACTCGTACACTCGATGTACGAAAGTGTGGAACGGCGAACCATCAGCCGAGGTCGCGGTCCTTGGGTGGTAGCTGTCGAATATTTCGAAGGCCTCTTGAACAAATCTAGTTTTTGCGGTTCCGAGAAATCGCTCCTCATGACTGTGCTTGCCGCCTTGATCAATAGCCTGCTTGCCTCCGTACATTGCACGTAACTTTGTAATCACATCGTCTATTTGGTCGGCAATTTCTAATGAGAGTTTTACAAACTCGCCGGGCTCGATACTGCCGTAGGGAGGCAACCAATGAGGCTTCACGGCATCGAAAGAGAGTTCCGACCGGTTCATCAAATGGAATCGCGACCAATCATCTAGGGAAGCAACTGCAGCGGCCGCTTTACGCAACAAATCCCTAGATTCCATAAGGCCTACTGCCATCTCCTTCACTCTCGGGGCATGGCGAGCGCGATAAAGAGCGCTGTTCAAGTACTCGGCCAGATGGTGCACATTTGCCCGGGCAATCATTTGCGCATCGAAAGCCTTGATGTCGCTGCCATCGAGCGATCTGCGCTTAATTAAATGCAGTTCGAAGGGGGCAAGGAGGCCGACCGCCTCCTCGAGCGCCCGCTCGGGACCTTTAGGGCTCATCTCCTCTTCAGGCGAGGGCGTCCAATGGCTTGGCATGGGCGTGGTCAAACCGCTTTCTCGGCCTACCTGCAAGCAAAAGCTCGGGGTTGACCGCCGGACAATCGGCCGAATCAGTTCCAAGTAGGGGAATGCTCACAGCACCTCAGTCATCCCGCAAGAGCAACGCCGCTGCCGAGTTAGTTCCGGATGTGGGGCTTTGGTCGCAAGCCGACAGTGTTGCCGAAATCGCCGAGCTCCTGGCCCTGGCGCTCAGCCGCATGAAGGCCGGGAAGGCAAGGGAATTATCCGATCACAGGGGAGATAGTTCACTCGACACCTTGGCTCACCAGAGCGGACATCCGGCGTCCTCAAAGCGGAGAATGACCAATGTCTAAAGGGGTTTTGGCCGAGATTTCGGCGTTAAAATCGGCTCCGGCCGGCGCTTTGAAGGTGCGCTGGCGGGAACTGTTTGGCACCGAGCCCCCGCCCTACAACCGGCGTTTCTTGGAAGGACGCCTAGCCTATCGCCTACAGGAATTGGCGCAGGGCGGCCTGTCCGCCGACATCCACCGACGCCTCAAAGCCGCCGCTCGCGACCTCCCGACCAAAGGATCGAAAACCGGTAAAAGGCCGGCCGGCGATCGGCCGATTTCCGGCACCCGGCTCATCCGCGAATGGAAAGGAGTCGAGCACCAGGTGACGGTGCGCGATGCTGATTTCGAATACCGAGGCCGCCCGTACAGGTCGCTGTCGGCCGTCGCCCGCACCATCACCGGCACCCGATGGAACGGTCTGGTTTTCTTCGGTTTGAAAGCACAGCGGAGCTCGGCGCGATGAAGCCGATCGTTCGCAAAATTAGGTGCGCGATCTACTGTCGCAAGAGCTCTGAAGAGGGGCTTGAAATGGAGTTCAACTCGCTGGACGCCCAGCGGGAGGCCTGCGAAGCCTACATTTTGAGCCAACGCGCAGGCGGTTGGATTGAAGTCGATGACCGCTACGACGATGGCGGCGTTTCCGGCGGCACCATCGAGCGCCCTGCCCTAAAGCGCTTGTTGGCCGATGTTGCAGCCGGACGGATTGACGTTGTTGTGGTCTACAAAATCGACCGGCTTTCTCGGTCCATGCTCGATTTTCTCAAGCTGATCGAACTGTTCGAGGTTCATAAGACTACTTTTGTATCCGTTACTCAGTCGTTCAACACCACCGACGCGGCGGGGCGGATGCATCTCAACATCATGTTGTCATTTGCCCAGTTCGAGCGCGAGGTCACCGGCGAACGCATTCGCGACAAGGTGGCCGCTTCCCGCAAGAAGGGCATTTGGATGGGCGGTTGGACCCCCTTCGGGTACGAAGTCAGGGATCGTAAGCTGGTGGTGAACGTGGCCGATGCCGCGACCGTCCGCTCGATCTTCAAACGATTCTTGGTTCTGAAGTCAGCCACTCTTCTTGCTCATGAACTCCGTCAGAATGGCGTCCGCAACCGATACGGCCAAGCAATCGATAAAGGCGTCCTTTACAAACTACTCAAGAACCGGACCTACATTGGCGACGCTGTGCATAAGGGCACT